>JABXKX010000038.1 GCA_013619035.1 Peptostreptococcaceae bacterium | reverse complement strand
TAATTTTAACCTTACAAATTCTTTTTCATTGTCTTTTAATCTCATTTGAATTTTATAAATCTTTTTATTTTGAAAGCAAAACTCCAGATAATCAGAAGCAATTTTTTCGATGCTCTGTTCAAAGTCTTGTTCTATTAGCTCTTTAATATTATGACGAATATCCATTTCTTTTACATACTTATCAGTCGTTTCTTGGAACAGATTTTCTTTACTCCCAAAATGTCTGAATAGAGTCAATTCATTAATCCCAGCCTCTTTTGCAATCAGTTTTGTCGGTGTTGCATAATAGCCCTGTTCAGAAAATAGCTTCAGTGCCACTTCCATAATTTTATTCCTTGTTTCGGTCTTTCTTGACATGTGAGTCTCCTTATCATTATGATACTATTATATTACACTAGACAAAACTATACAAAGTGACTTTTAATAATCTCTATAAACCGTTCTGATTTTTCATACATAGACGCATGACCACAGTTTTCCAAGTGTGTATAAGATGCATTTTCTATATTTTTATAAATTTGATAAGTCTCATCAGCAGGTGTTAAGTAGTCGTATTCAGCTGCAACAACATGTGTTTTACAATTCAACGAATGAACAGCGCTCCTGACATCATATCCTTCAGAGCTTTCAATGAGTCTTATCATTTTATTTAAAAACAACTCATCAAACAC
Organism: Peptostreptococcaceae bacterium; assembly: GCA_013619035.1. The sequence goes on along the minus strand of JABXKX010000038.1, from coordinate 12,755 downwards.
TTCTAATAACTGACTTTTACGCTCATTCATCCATTTGGCATTCTGATTGTAAAAATTATGAGAATAAATATATGGAATCGTCACATGGAAAAATAGTTCCGGATCATTTTTATGAGCTGCTAAAGTCCATGCCTGTCCAATATCACTTAACCAAGATGAGGTATAAAGTGCTGCATTACAAACCATCAATTGATTCACATCATATAAGATGGCATATTGAAGTGCTATTTGAGCACCATAAGAAACACCGACTAGATTTACTTCTTTAAGTTCTAAAGTATCCACGACTCTTTTGACAACTTCTACTTGTAATTCATGTTTGTAATTCGATCCTTTAGAAGACATGCCTTGATCTATAAAATCCAATAGAATCACTTGATAACCTTCTAAACTATCTATAAATTGATGCCATGACTTTGTACTCATCATAATACCATTTAAAATAATCAGAGGTTTACCGTCACCATAAACCTCATAGTAAATATCATATTGATCTAAATATGTATACATAGCCCCCTACCTTATATAACCAAACTCTTTGGCCTCTTTTAATAATGCTTCTCTAAAATCAGGATGTGAAATATCAATCAGTCTTTTAACTCGTTCTGAAATGGAAGTACCTCTAAGTAATGCAACTCCGTATTCTGTCACCACATAATCCACATCATTTCTTGATAAACTAACCCCAGCACCAGGTTTTAATGTTGGTACTATTTTAGAAATGACTTCCCTTCCACCTGTTTTAGTTTTCACAGAAGCGGTGGCATATAAAGCTATAAACGAACGTCCATTTTTAGAACGTTGAGCCCCTATCGCTGTATCAGACTGACCACCGGTACCTGAATATTGCACCGTACCAATCGATTCTGACGCACATTGCCCGGTCAAATCAATTTCAATTGTTGTATTAATAGAAACTTGATTGTCATTTAAACCTATTTCATAAGGATCATTAACCTTATGGCCATCTCTAATCTCAATCGATGGATTGTCATCAATGAAATCATATAATTCCTTTGTACCTAGTGCAAATGTACAAACTGCCTTACCTCGATTGATGTTCTTCTTTTTTCCTGTTACAATACCTTGTTTCATCAATTTCATCAAACCAGTGGTTAACATTTCAGTATGAATACCAAGGTCCTTTTTATGAATGAGTGCAGCTGCAACAGCATTTGGAATACCACCAATACCGAGTTGAATACAATCACCATCGTGGATTAAATCCGCTATGAACTGACCAATTTTTTTATCTTTTCCATTGGGTTCTGTATCAGGAAGTTCTGGAACATCATAATCCACTTCAACCATATAATCAATCTCATCCATATGCACTTCCATATCTCCGAAAGTTCTTGGGAGTTTTGGATTGATTTCTAATATAACCGTATCAGCTTGTTCAATTATACGTTTCTCATAAACATTGCTTAGAGATAATGAAACAAAACCGTGTTTATCTGGTGGTGTTGCATTACCAATATACACATTAGGTCTTTCATAATCCAATCGTTTAACAGCAGCCAAATGAAGATGATTTGGTATAAAAGAGATATTACCATTAACTTGTCCTTTTCTCATAGGACCCGTATAGAACCAGCCATTCATCTGGAATGTATCTTTATATGCTGCATCTTGAAAATAAGGAGCAGAAGCCATTGGCAAACATGTTACAACAGATATGTTTTCAACTTTTCCATAAAGTGCATGAAGTTGTTCTAGTATTATTTTTCCTTCAGAAGCCGCTAATCCAGTCACGATAACATCACCTGAATGGATTTTACTTAACGCTTGTTCAACTGAAACAATTTTATGTCTATAATTCATATTCCACCTCTTAAAAAAGCCAAGGCAAAAGCCTTGGCTAAAGCTTACTTACCTATTATATCATCGATACCTTTGAAGCCTATGAAACCTTCCCATCCTGCTGGTTGTTCTGGATTCATCTTCAATAATGCCATTTCTTGTGTACCAAGTCTTTGACCGTTAGAGAAGTCAATTGATCCACCAAACGGATTAGAAATTGGTGCTGATTCCATAGCTTCCATATAAGATTCCCAAGTTAAATCGCCATCTACACGTTTTAAACCTTCTACGAAGAAATGAGCTGCGATCCATCCTGTCATTGCATAAGCATTGTTTGATAAATCTTCATTAGATACTTTTGCAATCCATGTTCTGTAATCTTCAATAGCAGGTTTAGTCATATCTACCCATGCGTTTGCATAGATATCAAATTGACCATTAACATCTTCTGCTACTAATTGAGTCATTCTTTGATCCGCATTTACATAGGTTGTAAGTGTTGGTATATGTAATCCTTGTTTTGCCATTTCTTTAGCTATTTGAGGGAATGTACCTTGGATAGCTGCAATAATTACAACATCCACATTACTATCTTTTAACTTAGTAATTGCTGCTGAAACATCCTCTGAATTTGGTGGTACTTGCTGTGCAATAACTGTTGCATCACTACCAGCTTGTGCCTCAATACCTGATAATAAATCTTTTCCAGCATCGTCATTTGTATAAACAACACCAATTGTTTTAGCGCTAAATTCACCCATAGACCAAGCTGATAAGATTCTACCTTCCATCGGATAAACTGGTTGTACAGGATAAGCTACTCTATCAGCACCTTCTGCATTCTCATTGTAAAGAAGACCTGTTCCAGTTGCAAAGTATACCGCTGGAATACCAGCTTCTTTAATATCATTTAAAGTTGCACCAACAATAGGTGTACCAAAGTGACCAACAAATGCGAATATTTTTTCGTCATTGATCATTTTATCGACTGCTGCTTTACCTTTTTCAGGATTAAATTCATCATCTTGATGAACGTATTCAATGGTTCTACCATGAACACCACCACCATCATTGATCATTTTGAAATAAGCTTCGATACCCGCTTTAAACGGCACACCTACTGGTGCTAATGGACCTGATGTTGCAATTGAGTTACCTACTTTAACCGTTGTATCTGTAACACCTTGTGCAGATTCGGCTCCACCGCCACAACCAACTAAAGTAAGAGATAATATTAATAATAAACTAATGATAGAATAATTTTTTCTTTTCATGTTCCCCTCCACTTAATGACCACCTAAGTAGGCATCTATTAATTTTTTGTCCTGTATAAGTTCACTTGCTGGACCTTCAATACTCACTTCACCAACTTCCAAAACATAACCATAATCAGCTATCTTAAGTGTCTGCAAAGCGTTTTGTTCAACAATTAATACTGTGGTACCTTGTGCATTGATTTCTTTAATAATCTTAAAGATATCTTTTACAATCAGTGGAGCAAGTCCTAGTGACGGTTCATCTAAAAGAAGAATTTTAGGACTTGCCATTAAAGCTCTGGCTATTGCTAACATCTGTTGTTCTCCACCACTGAGTGTGCCAGCAATTTGTTTTTTCCTTTCCTTAAGAACTGGAAAATAATTGTAAACACTTTCATAATTCTTTTTAATCTCATGTTTGTGTTTCACTGTAAAGGCACCAATCTTCAAATTCTCCTCAACAGTTAATTCAGGAAATACTTGTCGACCTTCAGGTGATTGAACAATACCTTTTTGAGTAATCTTATTAGGCACCAGATTGGTTATGTTCTCAATCGAATCACTTACTGATAATGAAATATTACCATAAGCAACTTCTACCAGACCTGAGATAGATTTTAAAGTTGTGGTTTTACCAGCACCATTAGCTCCCAGAAGTGCTACTATTTTACCCTCTGGTATTTTGATATCAATGCCTTTTAAAGCTTTGATATTACCATAGGATACATGTAGATTATCTAATGTCAGCGCATGTTTCATCCTCATCATCCACCTTTCCTAAATATGCCTCTTGAACATCTTTGTTACTTTGAATTTCAAGTGGTGTTCCTTCACCAATTTTTCTACCAAATGATATGGCACATATTCTATCGCATACATCCATTACCAATCTCATATCATGCTCAACTAGTAATATCGTGCAGTTGTAATTCGATCGAATCTCTTTTAAGAGTCTTACCAAATCAAGGGTTTCTGTATCGTTTAAACCTGCAGCTGGTTCATCAAGGATAATCAATTTAGGATGACTCATTAAAGTTCTCCCTAACTCAACTTTCTTTAAAATACCATAAGGTTGTCCACCGATCAGATCGTGCATTTTATCATCAAGGCCTAAGAATTTCAAAATGTCTTTTCCGCGTTCCAATAAAAGTCTCTCTTCCTCTCTAGCCTTTTTTGTACGCAGTGCATGTTGTAAGACTGTAGATGTAAAATCTACATGTGCTCCGACCAAAAGGTTATCTAGGATAGACAGCTCATGGATAAGTTCTACATTTTGAAATGTTCTTACAAGTCCAAGTGAAATAATTTGATGTGTTTTCATAGTAACCAGATTCAATAAATCATTGTTTCTATTCGCAAACATCACCGAACCCGTATCGGGTTTGTAAAACTGTGTAATACAGTTAAAAACAGTTGTTTTACCAGCCCCATTAGGACCTATCAAGCCATATATTTCACCTTCAAGAATATGAAAATTCAAATGATCTACAGCTTTGATACCACCAAAAGATATGGTGAGGTCGTTAATGGTCAGACACGGTTTCTTTATCATGATGTCTCCTTTTAAATAATTTCTTAATATCATTGCCTACATAAATCAAACCATTTGGATAGAATAAAATAACCACAATGATTAAAACACCTGTAAAAATATAAGCTAGTCCATCGATATTACCGATAATCGGCAACTGTTTTAAAATCAACTCCGGCACGCCAAATACAACGATTGCCCCTAAGACAGGACCTGTAATTGTTCTCATACCTCCGATAACAATCACCGCTAGTATTTGAAGTGATAGATTAACGTTCCATCCTGATGGATATGCAAATCTAATGAAATGTACATACAAAACACCACCAAGAGCTGCATAAAGTGTGGCAATACCAAATGCCATTAATCTGTATTTTAATAAGTTAATGCCCATTGCCTGAGCTGCTGCTTCGGAACCTCTCATTGTCAGTAGCGCTCTGCCTGATCTTGAGTAAACTATATTGTGTGTTATAATCATTATTGCTATCAAAGACACTGCAATTAAGATATATGTCCACATTCTATCGAGTGTAACTACACCTAAATCTGGATAACCAGCATTCTTACCTGAAAAACCACCTGTGAAGAAATCTAACTCTACAAATACTTGTCTAAATATCTCAGCAACACCTAATGTTGCAATGGCTAAATAATAACCTTCTATTCTAAGAGATATCAAGCCAATGATTAAACCAATAAACAAAGGGATAGTTATTGATATAATCAATGACAAGATAAAAGGCAAACCTAAGTCTTGTGTCAGATAAGCAGAAATATAAGCACCCATGCCCATAAAACCTGCAGTTCCTAAAGAAATCAAACCTGAATAACCTAATAAAACATTTAAACCAATACTAACAATACTGTAAAACATCACAGTACCTAACACTATAATGGAAGAACTAGATATCAAACCAAGCTTTTGTAAAAATGGTGCTATGATAAAGGCTAGTCCAATTAATATATATTTCGTATATGTCTTTTTCATCATCACCACTACACTTTCTTAATACGCTTTTTACCAATCAAACCATTCGGTTTGAAAATGATAAAAATTAAAAACAATACATACAACAGCGCACCGCCCCATGTACTTGAAACATAATAAGACAACATATTTTTAGTCAATCCAATCACATAAGCTCCAAGAACCGGTCCATAGAAAGTCTGGAAGCCCCCAAGTACACAGGCAATCAAAGCATTGATTTGAACATTATCCATCATGGAAACATTAACCGATATTGCTGGTGCTAACATCAAAGCAGATAACGCACCTAGTGATGCTGCTACTGCCCAAGAACCCATGGTTACCGTTTTTGTCGGTACTCCCATTAACTGTGCGGTTTCTTCATTTGATGCAGTTACTCTAACTGCCAATCCCCATTTAGTTTTTTGTAGGAAATAGAATAAAGCCAACATCAGAGCTATTCCAACAGAAATATTTAAGATTGCATTGTAAGTCACACTAGCACCAATAATCTCTATTGATCCTTGTTTGATAAATCTAGGGAATGACATTGGGCTAGAGCCAAATATCATAGGAGCAATTCCTAAAAATAACATGATCAAACCAAACGTAATCATTTGTCTTGAAATAGGTGATATGTTCTTACCATGTCTCATAATACCTACATCTACTAAAATACCTGTTATAAACGCACTTATCATACCTACCAATAGAGCTACTATTGTTGGTGCGCCTGTTTTGAGTAAAAAGAATGTGGCAATAAAAGCATTAAACATCCCTATAGAACCTTGAGCAAAGTTTGTCATTTTGCTGGTTCTAAAAATAATGATAATACCAAGAGCAGCAAGTGCGTACACACTACCGGTCTCTACAGAACTAAATAGCAATTGTAAAAATGTACTCATTTTATTTCCCCCATTGGATGACATTTGCAGCCCAGACATATCCAATACCTGCAGCAATCATCAAGACTTTTGACCCTGGTTTTACTTTCTTTTGTTCCAATCCTAATTTAAGTGATAAGATTTGATCCACTTGTCCTATATGACCATAATCTTCTAAATAGATAGTTTGATCTTCTGAAAGACCTAATTCTTCTAACATGAAGTGGTGCATAGATCTTTTAAAGTGCAAAATGGCCACATAATCTAAATCGCTTCGTTTTAAATTAGATTTTTTAAGTGATTCATCTATACATTCAAACCAATTTTTCATTGATACATCATTTAATTTGTTTTTCATATGCTCAGAATCTAAAAGTGTTAGTGATTGATAAGCTGTATCTACGTTAGCTTTACTAATTGGTTCATTGATACCACCTATCTTTACACCTGCATCTCTTGATAAAGAACCATCCGCTATTATATGTGTCCCTAATAGCAGGTTTTCAGTCTGATTGCTCTGAAGTATAATGGCTCCAGCGCCAGCAGATAAGTTATACATCATAGACATACTCTTATCTTTAAAATCTATAAAATCACCATTTCTATACCCACCAACAACCATGATCGTTTTGATCTCATCATCGCTAGACAACATGTCTTTTGCAATTTTCATAGCGGATACCGTTGTACAACATCTATTTTGTAAATCGATTCCCCATGCATTGATGGCTCCAATTTTGTCCTGAATATATAGTGCTGATGTCGTTAATGGATACTCTTTCCATTCTTCTCCCATACATAAAATCACATCAATATCTTCTGCCTTTACAGATGAATTCTTAAGTGCATCTAAAGCAGCTTTAACACCCATCTCCTGAGTACCATCATTTTTTCCAGGAATACGTTTTCCTACAAGTCCCAATTTACCTATTACCGCTGATTCAGTCCAGTAGCCGTCTGTCAAATTAGAAACTTCTTTAGCAGTCATCACATATTCAGGTAAATAAATCCCTAAGCCTGTAATACCAATATGCTCATTCATTAAAGTCTCATGCCTCCATTAGCTGATAAATTATGACCTGTGACATAAGAGGCTTCATCACTTGCTAAGAACAATGCAGTATTTGCAATTTCTTCTGGCTCTCCCAATCGTCCGAGCATGGTCATTTTTGCAAATTTATCTAAAAGCTCTTGTGGTACAGTTTTTAAAATATCTGTCATGATATAACCTGGTGAAATGGTGTTAACTCTTATAGCAGCACCTTTTCTTGAAAATTCCTTAGCCCATGTTTTTGTAAGCCCATACAACGCAGATTTTGTTGCCGCATAATTAGATTGACCTACATTACCATACTCTCCAACGATTGATGCAATACTAATAATTGAACCTTTACCGCTTGCCATCATCATCGGACCTATGTATTTGGTTAAATTGTAAACACCATTCAAATTAACATCAATGACCTTATCCCACATATCATCAGTCATTTTATGAACTAATGCATCTCTTGTAATGCCTGCATTATTAACAAGAACATCAATTGTATATGATTTTTCAAGCTCTACAATAAATGACTTAACAGCCTCTCTATTGGTAACATCTACTTCATATCCAACAACATTACTTAGTTCATATGTAAGCGGCATCATATCAACTGCTATAACAGTTGCTCCTTCTTCTACGAATCGTCTAACGATCGACTCCCCTAAACCCTTTGCTGCACCTGTCACTAATGCAACTTTATTATTTAATCTCATATTAACCCTCCTAAATGTAAGTGACTACTTACATACATATTATGATTAAATTTGCAGTTTGTCAACGGCTAATCTGGAAGTTTTTGCACTTTTTAGAATATTCAGAATCGCACACACCTTACAAACAACTCATACCAACGCCTTAAAATCATATATAGTTTTATTTTATAATCACGATTAGAATTCAACCCAATCACCAACCAACTTAATTTTTCAAAAAATAATAACAAGGTCAAACATAGTGTTCGACCTTGTTGACTTAAAACCAATTGTGCTGTTTCTTGATGAGCTTCATTAAATTCTTTATTTGCCTATCATGCATGCCCTTTACTGAATCCACATAATAATCTATAAAATCATCTTCATCATATCCAAGTGTTTGAATATAAGTCCTAGCATTAAGATCTTCAAATTCTAGACGATCTAAAAACAAGAGCTGATACATAGTTTTTAAATCACTCTCTTCTTTATTCTCAAGAGTTGTCCATGCCTGGTGATACAAACCGGATACGATTAAACTATAGAAGTCTTCATATGCCTCCATACCTTTTATTTGTCCCATTGCTAGTTTTATTTCTTCAGTAAGTGGTTCTATTTGATTACCCAATAAAAAGTATGAATAATATCGATCACCATCTACAGACATCTCACCGTTTTCTACTAAAACTTCTAGACCGTCTAAATAAAAACCTCTATGAATAAGATTGTACCCATATGATAAATAGTCATAAATACTCGGATCTAGTGAGAGTATTTCTTCTAGTAAAACGCCTTCTTTGTCATACTCAGAAGCTTCATTATAAAGTCTGACTAGAGTGTTGAGTCTTTGAGTAGTAGAACCATCTAACTCTATAAGCTGTTCTTGAAACTGTATGGCTTTTTTCAGATTTTGACCTTCTAACTTTTGATAATACTTACCTTCTACAGGTATATAACCATATTGATTTAATGCCACAAGTACCTTCAAATTATGTCTAGAGGGATGTTTTTCATACCAAGCCATGGCATCTTCAATCTGTTTATCGGCTAACAAAAGATCCCCTTCATTGTACTCTTTAATTCCTTCATATGACACCAAGGTCTGTAAAGCATCGGTAAAAATTCCATTTGAGATATATGTTTCTCTAGTTGATAAGATCGGTTTAACTTCAAATGTATAGTCACCCGATAGATAAAGATGTTCTGTCAATCTTTCTATGGCCAAAGTATCATTAGAAGATACCCAACCAAGAGTCATAACAGTATCTCTTTCCAAATCAATTAATGGCACACTACCTTTAACACCTGTAATCTTAAAATAGGATTGGTCATTAAATGTATTGGGCATGGTGTGTCTGATTACCAATGAATATTCAGTTTCTGATGTACCATATGGATCACTCACTTCATAAACAAACTGTTCATCTTCTATCACAGCTTTAGTAAATTTAATCCCATCTTTAAACTCGAAGTTTACAACATTATCAGTTTTTAAGTCTCTATTCCAAGGCCTTTCTATACTCTTATCGTGTACCAGTTGCCAAGGCACCTTTAATCCAATTCGCCCCTTGTCACCATATTTGTTTTCAATTATATAACTACCATTTATGTCTTTTATAACAGAATTATTCTTATAACCTTCACTCGAAGACATTCCATTCCAATCTTTCATATAAACAAGAGCACCTCTTAGAGGTTCACCATTTATAGTTATTTGACCAGATATAGTGGCGTATTCATTTGTCTCTTCATGAGATGATTCGCGCCCATAATTATCTCCTATATAAAAAACAAAACTGAAATAGTCTTCATAATCAGAAGAATCATCTTCGTTATAGTTATAGTCATTTATTCCATCATATGAAATATCATAGTCATATATTTCATGTATATATGCTTTGATATGATTCACTAAAGGCTTCATATCTTCAGATACCACATAACTCAAAGATTCTTCTACAGATACTAAATCATAGAATGTTAAGTCAATTGCAGCTTGAATCAAATAATAATGTTCTTTTGAGTCATCAGGCAGATTAACTACATCAACACTATCCATTAAAGCTAACGTTTCTTCTACATTACCAGCAAACCACTGAATCAAAATAACATTTAAAATATATTCAGGATTGTCTTCAATTAGGTTCTCTTCAAGATTATATTGTTTATACGACTCCAATACAGACTCAGCATCTTGCAATCTGACACGGGCTGACTCCATAACGATGCCTTCACCAATGGTAATCATATTGTAGAGTAGGTAATTATGTTCTTCCAATAACAATGCAATCCTTTTGCTTTCATACTCTATGGTGCCTGTTTCAATCTCAGCCAATTCGATTTGATTCTCCTCTGAGGCGATATTATTATAAATTTTAATGCCACCCCAATAGATATCATCCATAAACACTGCAAAAAGAACAAAACAAATCAGTATCATTAATAATGTTTTGACTTTAATTTTAATAGATTTCATAAACACCTCCACTGTCTATAACAACAATAGGATATGATTTTTCCACCTCTTTTTTAGGTACAAATGATATCAGCGCTATCAGACATAAACTTGTTATCAAAATACCACCAACAGGAATTTCTAATTCTTTATTTAAAAACAACTTTACTTTACTTAAAAGTGATGGCTCACAAATACAATCCAATACTGCTTGTTGTCCTTCAAATGTCATATGATCAATTGATATGTTCTTCACGGGTTCCTCCCAACATAGCTTTTAATTTTTCTTTTCCTCTTTTTAACCTCATTTTAGTACTACTTAATGAACAATTTAAGACCTCAGCAATTTCTTCCATGGATAAATCATTGTAATAATACAGTATCAGAGTTTCTCTATATTTATAGTCCAATGAATTTAAAGCATAACTCATATCCATCTTATTGATGGTCTGTTCTTCAAACACTAGACTTTCTTGACTCTGATATATAACCTCTTCTGAAACAATATCCAATCGATTCTTTCTTAAATACATTTTTATGTGATTCATTAAAATACTATACAGATATGTTTTAGGAGATGACTGCCACTTAAATTGCTTCTTTTGATAAAAACTGATAAACGTCTCTTGTGTCATATCCTCAGCAAGCTGTATATCATGTAAAACATGAAATGCTGTCTGTTTTAGATAATCTCCATACAAGTTCATCAACTCAATTAATTCATTTTTCCTGTCCTTCATGTTCATCCTCCTAATAGTTAGATGCACCTAACACTTAAAAAGTCACAAAATAACAAAATAAAAAGCGGGTTGCCAATCAGGCACCAGCTTTCTGGTCTTAAAGTACTAGTTTTGCTACAGCTTCACCATGATCTATCTCACCGGTTTCAACAAATCCAAACGATGCATATAAATTCTTGGCAACTGTATTTTCTGGTTCATATGATAAGTAGATATCATTAGCTTGACCTAGTGGAAAAGTCTTAATATGGTTTAAAATGATCTCAAAAGATTCTTTACCATAACCTTTACCTTGATGGTCCTTATCAATCATAAACCTACAAATATCATAACAAGGGTCATCTCCATCTGTATTTTCTTCAGCGGTTACATACAATAACATTGTTAAACCAATCACTGTATGATCTTTTGTAATTGCTAATGTCATCGGTGGTATTTCATTATTTGAAAGTGCTACAAATGATTGAGCCATCGTAAATGTATTGGATGCTACAAAATTTTCTTGTTCCTTTGTTACTTTTAACTTTAAGCACTCCATCCAATTGTCCCATGTAATTTTCTTTAATTCTATCATAAATCTCCTTATTGTTATATTGACATACCGATAGAAACTTGGCTTTCTTGATATGTTTTATAACCCATTTTATAGTATAAAGCAGTGGCTTTATTGTTTGCACTCCACACTTCTAATTTAACATTATCAGCATTTATATTATTAAGATAATTATGGGCAATCGTTAATAAATAATCTCCTAGCCCTTTTTTTCTATAATCCTTATTAACAAATAAATCTTCTATCCACCACTGATTCTTATTTTCATACGCTTCATTAACAACTAATATATTAGCAATGATATCATCCCCATCATATAGACCAAATGATTTTAATTGATTTTCATTTTTCAGATTTTCAATTTTTTCAATGCTATAAACAGTTGAAAATATATTAGAATGTTCCTTAATAAATACTTCTGTTGATTCAGTACTACTTAGATTGTCTTCAATTAATTGATACTCGTTCATGACTTGAACGTCCATGACAGAATCCAAAGAATTCTCTAATATCAACATGCCTTCATCACGAACAAATCCGTCTACAGTTGAATAAAAATCAATACCTGCTTGATCATGACCGAAACAACAGTGATACACTCTACCATCAATCATCGGATAATTTTTAGCTTTCCATATTTTAGCCACATCTATTAAGTGATGAGCAATATCTCTTTTTATCTCTTCATCGTTATGGTCAACAGTCATTTCAATAAAATAGTTGACTCTATCAGCCTTAAGAATCTTAGATGCCATCGACTCGTAGATATAACCATAACCTAATACTTCATTGTCTTCATTTTGTGCAATAATTTCATTTTTTATTTTAC
>JABXKX010000642.1 GCA_013619035.1 Peptostreptococcaceae bacterium | reverse complement strand
GATTTTATATTAAACAAACCGAATAAAACAAAAGAAGAAGAATTTGATATTGTAAAAAAACATGCTCAGTTCGGTTATTCAATATTATTAAAAACAAAAGGTGTTACCAATAACATTAAATACAGTGCTTTGCAGCATCATGAAAGAATTGATGGTTCGGGTTATCCATTAAGATTGAGATCTGGACAGATCCATGAGTTTGCAAAGATTATTATGGTTTGCGATATTTTTGATGCCATGACCAATGAAAGACCTTATAAAGAAAAATCGTCTCCATTTGATGCAGCAGAGTATCTTCATTGGAATGCAGGTAAAACTTTAGATAGTAAAATAGTTTATATCTTTCTTAAGAACTTATCGGTATTTTATACTGGTAAAGAAGTTTTACTCAGTACCAATGAACGGGGTCGAATCATCTATGTAGATGTGAATTTCCCAACACGACCTGTGATTCAAGTGGGAGAGAAATTCATTGATCTGGTAAAAGAGAAAGAAATTCGTATCGTAGAATTATACAGTTAACTTGACAGAATCAAAAAAATATTTTAAGATGGATATTAATTAAAAATATTTACGATGAAGAACAAAAGTAATAAGATAATAACGGATTCAGAGAGGAGCTGGTTGTTGAAAAGCTCACAGGTTATCTTATGAAATTACGGGTTTGGAGTAATAATAGGAAACTATTACGTTTTGTACGCGTTAAGTATTTAGAGGAAATACATTTGTATTTTGAACTAAGGTGGTACCACGAGTCTTTCGTCCTTTTGACGACAGACTCTTTTTTTGTATAAATAGGAAGGTAAATGGAAGACATACGTCTGAAATTGTATGATATTAAAGGAGAGATCAAATGAATGTTTTTGAGATTTTAAAAGAAAGAGGCTTTATTGAGCAAATTACTCATGAAGAAGAAGTAAAAACTTTATTGGAAAAGGAAAGTGTTAAGTTCTATATTGGTTTTGATCCGACAGCAGATTCACTTCATGTTGGTCACTTTATTCAAGTGATTGTTATGATGCATATGCAACGTGCTGGTCATGTTCCAATTGCTCTTATCGGTGGTGGTACAGCTAAAGTTGGTGATCCATCAGGTAAAACAGATATGAGAAAAATGTTAACAAATGAAACCATTGAAGAAAATGGTACTAAGATGTTAAACCAAATGAGAAAATACATTACATTAGATGGTGAAAAAGGGATTCCAGCGAATAATGCGGATTGGTTAGATCATCTGAATTATGTTCAATTCTTAAGAGACGTTGGCAGTAAGTTTAATGTGAATAAAATGCTTCAAGCAGAATGTTTTAAACAAAGAATGGAAACGGGTTTATCATTCTTAGAGTTTAACTATATGATCATGCAAGGTTATGACTTCCTAGAATTGAATAGAAGACATGATTGTAAAATGCAATTGGGTGGTAACGATCAATGGTCTAATATCATTGCTGGTGTTAATTTAGTTAGAAAATCGGATCAGAAAGAAGTATATGGTTTAACCTTTAAATTGTTAACGACTTCAGCTGGTATTAAAATGGGTAAAACAGAAAAAGGCGCAGTATGGATTGATCCTGAAAAGACATCACCATATGAGATGTTCCAATACTTCAGAAATGTTGATGATGCAGATGTAGAGAATTGTTTATCACTTCTTACATTCTTGCCGATGGATGAAGTGAGACGTTTAGGTGCTTTAGAAGGTGCTGAGATTAACAAAGCTAAAGAAATATTGGCATTTGAATTTACAAAACTTGTACATGGCGAAGAAGAAGCCAACAAAGCATTAGAAGCTACGAAAGCATTATTTGCTGGAGGTGGTGTAAGTGATAATGTGCCATCTACAGAGTTAGACAAATCTATTTTCGAAGAAGGCAAAGAACTATTAGAAGTTATGGTTGAACTGGGTCTTTTAAAATCAAAAGGTGAAGGAAAGAGATTGATTCAGCAAAATGGTGTTTCTTTAAATGATAAGAAAGTGATAGAACCGTTCTACAAATTAACAATGGCTGATTTTGAAGATGGATCTGCTATGATTAAAAAAGGTAAAAAAGTTTACCACAAGATCATTTTAAAGTGATTCACAAAGTGAACATTATCAGTATCAAGAAATCTATAGAAAAGGGCAAAAAAAGAATTGAAGTCAATGAAGGTCAATTGACTTTAAACCTTGGTTTAGAAGGGGATGCTTATTCAAAACCTGGTGACCGAGAAGTGTGTTTGATGTCTGTAGAAACTAAAGAGAAACTGAAAGATTATCAAGACGGTCTATGTGTTAAAAGGTTTGTAGAAACGCTTTTAATTGATTTAAGCCCAGCAGAGATATCAGTTGGTGATCATTTATTAATAGGTGATGCTGAGATAATAATTACAAAGAAAGGGAAACGATGTTTTCCTGAATGTACATTTGTTCAAAATAAAAAATCCTGTCCTTTAGTGTTAGAACCATTGTTTGGGAAGGTTATAAAGTCAGGTGCAATCAAGAGATCTTTTTAGATCTCTTTTTTTATATTTTTTAAGTAT
>JABXKX010000109.1 GCA_013619035.1 Peptostreptococcaceae bacterium | reverse complement strand
GTTATAGAAGAAGTAAAAGACATCATGAGATTTTGGTTGGATAAAGGTGTTTCTGGTTTTAGATGTGATGTGATTAATATCATTTATAAAACCTCGCTTGAAAATGGTAAGAAAAAATTGATTTTAACAGGGAGTGAACACTATTTATCTCAAGAAGGCAATCACAAAATATTACAAGAACTGCGACAAGAAGTATTAGATCATTATGATTGTTTCACTGTCGGTGAGACTGTATTTGTGACGCCTGAAATCGGGAAAAAACTATGTGATTTGGATAGAAAAGAACTGGATATGATTTTTTCATTTGAACATATGGAAGCAGACCAATGGATGGTTAAATACTTTCATAGAAAATTTGATGTAAAGAAATTTTCACAATCGATAGCAAAGTGGCAAGTTGCTTTGCAGTGGCATGCCAATTATTTAGAGAATCACGATCAGAGACGTATCGTTTCTAGATTTTCTGATGAGGTTTATCGAGAGGAATCCGGAAAATTGTTTGCTGTATTACTGTTATCTCTTAAAGGAACACCTTATATTTATCAAGGACAAGAAATTGGAATGACCAATTTCGATTATACTTCGATAGATGAGGTAAGAGACATTGAATCCGTTAATGTAAATGCTTTTCTTAAAAAGTATCATGTTCCCAAATTCTTACGCTGGAAAATGATAAAAGAAACCTCTAGGGACAATTGTAGAACACCGATGCAGTGGAATTCAAAAGAACATGGTGATTTTACAAAAGGTGTACCTTGGTTAGCGGTTAATAAAAACTATACTCATATTAATGTTGAATCTCAGCTTAATGATTCACAGTCAATAAGATCTTTTTACAAGGAGATGATTGCTCTAAGAGCAAAATACGACGTCTTAAAGTATGGTGATTTTGAAGCATTAGAAATAACCAATAAGTTATTTGTGTATAAAAGAACTTATAAAGGCAGTTCATTTACGGTGGTTCTAAATATCTCAAAGAAGTTTTTAAAAACAAAGTATTCTGGGAAAGTACTAATAAGTACCAGATATAGAAAACAATTTGATGGTTTATTGGAACCTTATGAAGCTCTTATATTAGAAGGAGGAACGCATGGTCAGTAAACGTAATTACTATACCTTTGGACTAGGCACAATTGGTAGAGATATGCTTTATTCGCTTGTGAGTATGTATCTTATTTACTATTTAACAGATGTGATTAATTTACCAAACTCTAGTTTGTGGTGGGTTGCTGCAATCATGTTGTTTGCACGAGTATTTGATGCTTTTAATGATCCGATTATGGGTGTAATTGTTGATAATACCAAAGGTAAATTCGGTAAATTTAAACCATGGATTACAATCGGTGCTTTCTTTTCTGGTTTGTTTACGATTCTACTATTTTCGGATTTTGGACTAACCGGCAGTGGTTTTATTGTTATGTTTTTCTTCATCTATATTTTCTGGGGTATCAGCTTTACTGCGAATGATATAGCTTATTGGTCGATGTTACCGTCATTAACACTGGAGCAAAAGGGCAGAGAAAAAATAGGTGCCTTTGCTAGAATTTGTGCCAATATCGGTTTGTTTACAGTCGTTGCTGGTATTGTACCGATTACAACTGCGCTTGAATCAAAAACTGGTAGTATGGCTTCAGCCTATATGGTCTTTGCTATAGTTATTGTTGTTATTTTATGGATTGGACAGAGTATTACCGTTTTTGGTGTAAAAGAACCCCAAAATGTATTTGTACAACAACCCTCTACAAAACTTAGTGAATTGTATCATATCATCGTCAAAAATGATCAACTTTTATATGTGGTGATTTCTATGGCTCTCTTTATGATAGGTTATATTACCACAACCAGTTTTGGCTTGTATTTTTTTAAGTATGCCTTTAAAGATGAAGGAATGTATGCCATATTTGCATTAGTTTTAGGTGTTTCTCAATTGATTGCACTCCTTGTATTTCCGTTATTTAGTCGAAAATATGATCGTAAAACACTTTATACAGGTGCGACAGTGTTTGTCCTTGTAGGTTATATTCTGTTCTTCTTCTCACCGATGAATATGGTTTATATTGGGGTTGCTGGCGTTCTCTTGTTCTTGGGTCAAGCGTTTATTCAGCTTTTGATGTTGATGTTTTTAGCCGATACGATCGAATATGGTCAATGGAAACTGGGTAAAAGAAATGAGAGTATCACTTTCTCATTACAACCGTTTATCAATAAAATCGGTGGTGCAATCGGTAGTGGAATTGTCAGTATCACAGTCATTATCTCAGGTATTTCATCAGCTGAAACACCAGATGACGTTACTTCTAAAGGTCTTTTAATAATGAAAACAGCTATGTTGGTGATACCACCAGTGATCATTCTTATTAGTTATCTTATTTATAGATATAAGTATAAAATTGATGCAAAGCTCTATAATGAAATTATTGCCGATTTAAAAGAACTATACGCCTTGCTGAAATGGGATCCGCAAGTGAAAAATGAAGGTTTAACCAATTGCATGACATTTATATCCGGTCCCAGTAAAACC
>JABXKX010000060.1 GCA_013619035.1 Peptostreptococcaceae bacterium | reverse complement strand
TTAGAGAAAATATTGGAAGATCATTATATCCTGATACAACGTATCAACATTCATCAGGTGGTAATCCAGACCAGATTACAGATTTAACCTTTGAAGATTTTAAAAAGTTCCACGTAGATCATTATCATCCAAGTAATGCTTATATTTATGTTTATGGTAATGGTGATATAGAAAAATATATGAAACATATGGATGAAGACTATTTATCGCACTTTGATAAAACAGAAATTCATACAACGATTGAGAAACAAGCAGCCTTTGACAAGGTAAACTATGTTAACAGTACGTATGGTATTGCTGCAGAAGAAAATGAAGAGCATAAAACATTCTTTAGTATGAACTTTGTAACTGGAGATGGTACAGATCCAAGAGCTCATTTAGTGGGTGAAGTCTTAAAAGATGTTTTAGTCAATGCAGCAGCTGGTCCAGTTAAAAAAGCACTTTTAGATGCTGGCATTGGTCAAGATATTATGTGTTCTTTTGATGGCGGTTTACAGTTAAACCTTTCTATTATTGCAAAAAATGCCAATAAAGATCAAAAGGAAGCGTTTGAAACCGTTGTAATGGATACTTTGAAAACACTTGTAAAAGAGGGTATCGATAAAAACTTAATCGAATCAGCGATTAATATTGCTGAATACGATATGAGAGAAGCGACTGGTTTTGCAACTAAAGGTATTATTTATCATATTCTATCAATGAATACTTGGTTATATGAGGGTCATCCAACGAAGTTGATTGCATATGAAGAAGATATTAAAACGTTAAGAGAATTGTCTCAAACAGATTACTTCGAGAAATACATTGAAGCACATTTGATTAATAACACGCATGCATCAGTTGTATCACTTGAACCGGAAAAAGGTTTAGGTGAAAAGAAAACAATCGAAGATGATGCTAAGTTAAAAGCATTTAAAGAAAGTCTTTCTGATGAAACGCTTCAAATAATGATCAAAGAAAACGAATCATTAAAGAAAAAACAACTGTCACCAGATTCAAAAGAAGCTTTGGATACAATTCCTAAATTAGCGGTTAGTGATGTGGATACAGAGTCAGAGAATATACCGAGAGAAGTAATAGAGAAACATGATTATAAAATTATCAAACATGATATTTTCTCGAATGATATCGGCTATGTAGAGTTCTTATTTGATACAACGATGATCAAACAAGAGGATCTTCAGTATATTCCATTGTTAACAGATTTAATTGGTAAATTGGATACAACTCATATGGAGTATGGGACTTTAAATAATGAGATATACAAATTAACAGGAGGTATTCATTTATCTTCGAGAACCTATACAGATACGAATAGTGATGCTTTTTATCCGAAGTTAATTGTTTCTGGTAAAGCAATTTCTAATAAACTCAATGAGTTGTTCAGATTGATGAATGTTCTATTAACGGAAACCAAGTTTGAAGATACTAAAAGGTTAAAAGAATTACTGCTTCAAAGCAAGTCACGTATGGAAATGTCTATCAATAATAGAGGTGATAACTATGCGGCTTCAAGATTGGCATCATACTTCTTACCATCTTCTCACTATGGTGAATTATTAAAGGGATTTGAGTATTACTGGTTCTTAGGTGATTTAATTGAAAAATGTGAAGAAGATGCTACTGCAGTGCTTCAGAAACTGACTGAATTATATCAAGTGTTATTTAATAAAAATAACTTGATGATCAGTTTTACGGGTGATGAAACAAGTTATGATGTCTTTTCTGAGTATCATGAAGAAGCATTATTAAACATCAATACAGATACATTTGAGTCACAAACATATACATTTGATTTAGAAATAAAAAATGAAGGTATTGCGTCTTCATCTAATGTACAATATGTTGCTCAAGGGTTTAACTTTAAAGCTCTAGATTATAAATATACTGGAGAAATGCAAGTTCTTAAAGCTATTTTAAGCTCTGAGTACCTACATGACAGAATCAGAGCAAAAGGTGGAGCATATGGTTGTGGTATTAGTTTCTCTGATAATGGTAATGTGATTGCAACGTCATATAGAGATCCTAACTTAGAAGCTACAATGACTGTATTTGATGAGATGGCTGATTATATTGATGAGTTGAGTTTGGATCAAGAGGCTTTAACAAGATTTGTTATAGGCGCTATCAGTCGATTAGATGGTGCAATGACTTCTAGAGGTAAAGGCACATTATCTTCTGCCAATTATATCTCAGGTATCACGCAAGAGATGATTCAAGAAGAAAGAGAAGAAATCTTAAATGTATCAGTAGACGCTCTAAAAGACTTATCAAAATTAGTAAGAGAGACGATGGCTAAAGGGTATTGCTGTGTTTATGGTAATGATATTAAAATTAAAGAAACTAAAGATGTTTTCAAAACAATTAAAATGTTAAATAACTAAAATGATATTTTATAAGAAAGACCTTCGGGTCTTTTTTTTGATTAGTAAGAATTTATGTTTAGAATATTTGGCGATATAACATTATGACAGGCGTTACGCATTTGAAAGTGTTTATGACATATTTCTTTATCAGATAATAT
>JABXKX010000349.1 GCA_013619035.1 Peptostreptococcaceae bacterium | reverse complement strand
CTTTTTTATACGCCATCAACTAATACTCTTATTTCTTTTTTATTATGATTCTTACCTAAATGTTTCTTAATACCAATGAACTTCGCTTCTTTTTTAATTTTGTGATCATGAACATATCGAGCCTGATCCATATAGACTGGTAAATCTTCTTTTGAATAATCTAAATAACTCATAAGTCCTCCTATCTTGTTCATTTTAAATAGTCACATGATAAGCACTTATTATAATAATCAATTATGTGAATGTTTGTCAACACAAACGAGTTCATTATTTACAACTATACAAATTTGTTCATCTTCTTCCGGTTCTTCAGGTTCGACAGAATACATCACACCATTAATGGTAACATGAAGTTCTTTCTTATCATGAGATTTCTTTATTGTCCCTCTAAAGTTACATTTTTTACACTCAACTGTCTTATGGTCATCTACATATAGTGCATCATCCAAACTCATTGAATTACCTCTTAAGTTACAGCCTTTACGTTCAACGGTCTTATGATCATGTACGTAAAGTGCATGATCTGAACACATTGGACAATCGTATAGATGATCTTTATCATAATGTTTATGTTTCTTCATACCATCACCCCTCTTATTACATTTATACCATCAAACATATAAACTGAAACTTAAAAAGTCTTAAATTTATCTTAATTTTAATCGTGACACTAGGGCATTTAAGAAGATATGATACACTTCTGATAGGAGGTATTTATGGAAAAAAAATTAGAAACAAACGAATTAATGGAAGAGAAAACGACCACATTACTAGAACGCATAATCTATATATTTACAGATCCTAAAAGAGCATTTGAATCTTTAAAAGAAAACCCTAAAATATTAGGTGTTTACTTAATAGGTTTGCTTATTTCATCTGCAACACTTATTTGGAGTTATTTAGACGGAACGAGTGAAAAGGTTTTTATTGATTCAATGGTGCAAACTGGTCAACCTATTACTGAACAAGTAGTTGTAATGGGGAAGTTACTAACATTATTTGGCGGTATGTTTGTATTTGCCATATGGCCATTTATTAGTGCCCTCTTCTATCATATTATAGTGATGATTAACAGCGAAACTGGTTATAAGAAGACTTTAGCACTCACGAGACATGCATCATTGATTGCTAGCCTGAACACTTTAATCAGTCTATTTGTGTTAAAGCTTTCAGGTATCACTTTACAGTTTTCGCCAGCTATGTTCCTCGATATGAGTACAATGAGTTCGGTCTTATATACTTTAATATCATTTATTGATATATTTGTCTTCTGGAGAGTAGTTGTACTCTTTATCGGATTTAGAACCACTCATAACTTAAGTAAAAAAGGCGCTCTAATAACTGCAATCATTCCAGACTTAGTTTTATACGCAATCGCTTTAATTACAATTTCTTTCATAATGTAAAAGCATATCAATTTGATATGCTTTTTCTAGTTTCATTATAAAATTCTCTGTAACGCTTTTGCTCATCATATGTATTGATCACAGTACCGTCCATTTCATGATTGGAAAGATAAGTAGCATTACCTGTAAAAATAACAGTATAATCACTAGTTTCTTTTTTGACCAAACATTCTATCATGCCCCCATCGTTATAAACTTCAATGGGTTGATCAAAAGCATGCTTAATAATGGCATAGTGAACAGAAGAAGATGTCATGCCTGTACCACAAGATTTAGTGATACCAACACCTCTTTCATAGGTTCTAACATAGATCTTATCATCATCTAATACGGTAAGAATATTGACATTCATGCCTTCTTTAAAATGATCATTGGCTTTTATTCCAATTTCTTTTAATAAATCATCCTCAATAATCTCATCTTTTATAGCAACCACATGAGGATTTGAAACATTGTAATACTTAAACGTAAGTTCATAATTCTTATCAAAACTCTCAAGTTCTTCTTGGTCTAATGCTTTTACAGGATACATCTTTATAGAAATTCCTTTGATGCCATGAAAATCATCTACAAACTTTACTTCATAAGATGTTTTTAATGTCTCAATCACAGCTTCATCGATATCGTACTTTTCAAGTACATATCTCGCTACACATCTCAAGCCATTGCCACACATCTCAGGTTCTGAACCGTCAGCATTAAAAATTCTCATTTTTGCTATATGCATTTCAGAATCGCAAACAAATAAAACCCCATCACTACCATCTTGACATAACTGTATTGTTAGTGTTTTCTTTTCTTCATCTGTCATATGAAACTCTTGTAAATCTAGTAAATAAAACGTATTTTCTGTTCCATGCATTTTTATTAACATATTGTCCTCCAAAAAAAACTATCCTAAGATAGTTTTCTTTTTATTCTTAATATATCTTCTACTGAATCATTGGTCAAGTTAATTTGTAACTCAGTGACCAAATGAATCATCATATCATACTTGATTAAATAAGTATCCCATAAAACATCGAAGTAATCTTCATCTTCTATCGAATTAGATTTTATCAAATGACCAACTTCTTCTAATTTTTTAAGATTGTCTGTCCACTCCTGAAAAACTTCTACCAGTTCTTTCGA
>JABXKX010000194.1 GCA_013619035.1 Peptostreptococcaceae bacterium | reverse complement strand
GCTATGTATAATACTCCTAAAAGTAAGTAAATAATCGTTGCTGTAAACACACTTGATCGATTTCTTCTTTTAATTTCATAGAATCCATCTAATGGATGCTTCACAAAATAACCAATGTAAAGTAATTGATCAATGACCTTGACATTTTTACGTGTTTTCGCAAAACCTTCTTCAAGCGGCTTAGTGAAATGGAGTTTTTTGTTAATTCCATTAAAGAGTGCTTTTAGAACAAAGAATCCTACAATAAATAGCACTACAAATTCTAAATTGTTTTCCATCCATTTTTGTCTAACATTCCAGAAGGTATCTGAAATACCTGGATTATATGAAGCTAAGGTATATTCACCTAAAGCTAATTCGTATCTTTCTTGACGAACATATGCATCTCCTAGCCCTTCATGAGCCATATCGAAAACTGTCGCATATTCTAAACTGTATTCCCAGTTTTCTTTTGCGCCGTCTTCATCCCCATCTTGATAAGCTTGAAATGCTGTATGTACTGCGTTAGTAAACTCAGTTGGCTCATAAATTTGCACCAACCTATTTCCTTGATCCACTATTAAAATATTGTCATTTGAATCACATGCAATACTAGTAGGTAGACTTACAAGACCTGCTCTATCAATTCCTAAATCTTGTACATTAAATGTAAAGACAAGGTCTCCGTCAGCATTATACTCGTTAATCCAACCAAATTCTTCTACTACTATTACATTCCCGTAATTACCAACCCATAAATCTACTGATCCAACAAATCCTAATGAATCTGAATTAAAGTAATTGGTTCCTGAAACATTAAATTTCTTAACAATATCTTGCTTCAAAGTAGACGAAACTGTATAAACATACCCTTTTTCATCTATTGCAACACTGGAAATATAATCAATATAGATGTCAGAATCTTTTCTTAGTTCTTCCTTCTGTTTATCAGAAAACATTAAAGCACGTAATTGATCAACAATAGGTGTTCTTAATGAATTTCCTCCAAAGAAAGAAATGAACTCTCCTTCATCTGTTAACATGATTAACCCAGAACTTGATTGAGCACCAACAATATACATATTCCCTCTAGAATCTACCGCTACTTTTTGTGGTGCGAATAAATATCCTTCTTGAAAAACAGGAGATGCTGGTTCTGAAACGATCTGAATCGGTTTATTTTTTTCCTTTTTAATTGTGAATTTTTTTAGGGTTTTACTATCAAAGTCTTTTTCAACCCATGATAATACTTTTCCCAAAAATTCTTCTCTATCTATTTTTGTGAATAAAACTTCTTTTGTTGTATAGTCTTTAAAATTAACAATGTCATGTTCTTCAGCATTTTCACCTGTTACTTCTACTTCGTATATAGGCAATCCGGTTGGATTCCCGTCCACGTCAGAAGCATAGAACAAATCTCCTGTTGTTAATCCATCACTAGCATCAACATCATCTAGCCATAAACTATATGCTTGTTTTCTATTTAATACACTATCTCTATCAAATACATATATAACAGCGGAAAAACTATCTGGTACGTATACTTTATCTTCTGTTACGAAGATACTATTAACTGCACTGAATCCATTAACTTCATCAGTACCAAGATATGATATTTCATCTACAAAGTTAAGGTCTTTATCAAAAATATAGACCTTTGCACTTCCACTGTCTGTTACATACGTATAGTCCTCATAATCAACATAAATATACTCAGGTGTTACAAAGGGAGTCCCACCTGCATCGGTAATTTGAGTTTTTGGCGTATACGCATCACTAGTTTTTATAAATCCTTGATCGTTATCAGTTGTAAATGTGTAATATGGTGTCGAAGACGCCAACACATCTTTTGTCATTGTTCCAAACACGATAGCTACTACCAAACCAAATAGTATCATGCTTACTATACTAAATATCTTCTTCATTATTTAATACCTGAAGTGGCCATTGATGCCATTACTTTATTTTGCATAAATATGAAGATAATAATGTTTGGTATAAATGTTATTAGCTGAGCCGCAGCACCAACACCAGCTGTTACAACCACGTTTCCAGATTGTGATACAACCGTGGCTAGATAAAACGGTAAAGTCCTTAAAGCTTCTTGGTCTACATACAAATTACTACCTTCCATGTAACCCCAAGAAAGTTGAAACGACAATATTCCTACTGTAACTAAAGCGGGCATAACCAGAGGCAGAGCAATGCTCCAATAAATTCTCCAATTTCCTGCACCATCAATCTTTGCAGCTTCGATTAATTCATTTGGAACATTTGTATCCATAAACTGTTTCACTAAGAATAAGCCTACTGGCATAGCTAGTAGTGGAATAATATGAGCAAAATATGTATTATAGATACCAATATTTACTAATATTAAGAACTTAGGAATTGCTACAGCAACTGGCACAAACATCATACTGTATTGATTGATTTTATTTAGTTTTTCTTTTCCCTTAAATTCTAATTTTGATAAAGCGTAAGCAGATAGACTACATAAAATAATTGATGCAAAAACAACTATCGCAGTAGTGAATACTGAGTTGAATATATATCTAC
>JABXKX010000572.1 GCA_013619035.1 Peptostreptococcaceae bacterium | reverse complement strand
AGAAACTGTTGGTGCGAGCTTTGAAGTTAAAACAAGTGATATAGAAGAAGTGGTAAGAGAAGGAGAATCTCCTGAAACAGTCGTCGCTGCATTAGCGTTTGAAAAAGGGTTTGATATTTCTAAAGATGCCGAAGAAGGTACCTTGGTTATTTCAGCAGATACAATTGTTTTTAAAGATGTTATCCTTGGGAAACCTAAGGATGAAGCAGATGCGTTTTCTATGTTACAATCATTGAAAAATGATCAACATTCAGTTTATACAGGAATCTGTGTCATAGAGGCTGGTACAACTAATAAAATTGTAAAAGTTGTAGAAACCAAAGTCTTTACAAAGAATTATTCTGATGAAAAAATAAAAAGATATATTGAGTCAGGTGAAGTCTGGGGTAAAGCTGGTGCTTATGCCATACAAGGACTCGGATCAACGCTTATTGATCACATAGAAGGTGATTATCTTAATGTCGTTGGTTTACCAGTTTCACAATTGGAATCTATCTTACAAGAATATTATGGCATTGAGTTCCTCTAAGGAGCGATATGAACCTAAAAACCATTCCCCGTATTGAAAGACCACGAGAAAAATTATGTCATTTTGGTGTATCAGCTTTAACCAATTCTGAGTTGATGGCTATAGTATTACAATCGGGCTCAAGAGAAGAGTCTGCGATTCAACTAGGGCAAAATATCATCAATCTGTTCGATCATGGTATTCAAGGTTTAAACGACGTAACGGTTGAAGAACTCACGGCTGTTAAGGGGGTTGGCATTGCAAAGGCTTGTCAAATTTCTGCTGCAGTGGAACTCGGTAGACGGGTCAGTAAATGCAAAAAAAATATACTTGGTAAGATTAATTCACCTAAAACTGTTGTAGAATACTTTCAAGAAGAACTTAGGCATTTGAATAAAGAAAAATTTATCGTTGTGTTCTTAAATACTAAAAACTTAATTACATCATATGAAGTGGTATCTGTGGGCAGTTTAAGTGCTTCCATCGTACATCCGAGAGAAGTTTTTAATCGTGCTATCAAAAAAAGTGCCGCTTCGATCATTTTGATTCATAATCATCCGAGTGGTAATCCATCACCTAGTAGAGAAGATGAAGCAATTACCAAAAGATTATGTCATGTTGGAGAGGTTGTTGGAATAAAAATACTGGATCATATCATCATTTCAGAAGACGGTTATTTCAGTTTCAAAGAAATGGATATACTTTAAGTACTCTTCAGAGTACTTTTTTTAATTTGAGTGAGTAAAACGGCTGTTTCTGTGTTACTATTGAAGGTGAGAAAATATAAAAATAAAATAATAATTTGAGTGTTTCTATGGCATTCAGACCAGTAATATAGTACAATCTTTGAGTATACTTTTGGAAGGAGAAAACAAGTTGGGATTATATGATTTATTTAATAAGGAAATAGGTATCGATTTAGGTACTGCAAATACATTAGTAACTAGAAATGATAAGAAAATTATTTTAAGAGAGCCATCTGTTGTAGCGATGAATTTGAATACAAATCAAGTTGTAGCTGTAGGTGAAGAAGCCAAACAAATGATCGGTAGAACACCGGGTAACATTAAAGCAATTAGACCTCTAAGAGATGGGGTTATTGCTGATTTTACAGTGACAGAAAAAATGATTAAGTACTTTATCAGAAAGACACATCCAAAAACAGTGCCGTTTGGTTCTATTAATGTTGCTATTTGTGTACCATCTGGTGTTACAGAAGTTGAGAAAAAGGCCGTTATAGAAGCAGCAGAGAGTGCTGGTGCAAAAAAGGTTATGTTAATTGAAGAGCC
This sequence comes from Peptostreptococcaceae bacterium, assembly GCA_013619035.1. The sequence continues at coordinate 11,692 of JABXKX010000572.1, read as the reverse complement.
TATGGCAGCAGCGATTGGTGCAGGTTTACCAATTGAAGATGCTTTTGGATCTATGGTTGTTGATATAGGTGGAGGTACAACAGAAATCGCTGTAATTTCTTATGGTGGTATTGTATTGTCTAGATCTATTAGAGTTGGTGGTGATGAATTAGATGAAGCCATCGTTCAATTCGTTAGAAAAGAATACAATCTAATGATTGGAGAAAGAACTGCTGAAGATGTTAAAATTAATATTGGTTCAGCATATCCATTAAAAGAAACCATTTCTATGGAAGTTACAGGACGTAATCTTTTAACCGGTTTACCTAAAACATTTACATTAACTTCTAAGGAAATTTTATTAGCACTTAAAGAACCAATCAACTCAATTGTTGAAGGTGTAAGATATGCACTTGAGAGAACGCCACCGGAATTATCTTCGGATATCATTCAAAGAGGTATTATGTTAACAGGTGGTGGGGCTATGTTAAAAGGTTTGGATGTTCTAATCAAACAAGAAACTCAAGTACCGGTTATTATTGCCGAGAATCCACTTGATTGTGTTGCAATTGGAACGGGTTTGGCAGCAAAAGAGCTTCGTAATGTTCGTAAATCAGCTAAGAAGAATAAAAATTACTAGGAGTTACGATGAACGGCTATAAAATAAGACGATGGTTGATCTTATTTATCGCTATATTAGTCATCACTATCATGGGCATTACCATGGGCGGTCGAGAGCGTGTTACCTTTGTTGAAAATACAATAGGTAACATTATTGCGCCAATCCAAAAAGGTGTTTATAATGTGGGGAGTTTTATCGGAGATAAAATAAGACCAATTATTTCGATTTGGGAGATAGAAGCAGAGAACAAAGAATTGGCAGCTGAAAATGAACAGTTACATCAACAACTGACTGAAGCACAATTGACTGTCAAAGAGTTCGAAGATCTAAAAAGTTTAAAAACAGCACTGAATTATGCTGAAAATCAAGATATAGATAATTATGTAACTGTGAATGTCATTGCTAAAGATACCGGTAATTGGTATAACATGTTTACCATTGATAAAGGCACCAATGATGGTATTACTAAAAATAGTGCTGTGATGAACGGGGATGGCTTAGTAGGTCTAGTTTATGAAGTCGGATCAAACTGGGGTAAAGTCGTTACGGTAATAGATAATAAGAGTTCTATTGGATTTGAAGTCTTAGATTCAGATCAGACATACGATGGTATATTACATGGAGATGTTAATGCTGTCATCAGTGGTGAATTATTTGATCCACAAGCGGTTGTCGGCGTAGGTAATGTTGTTGTAACATCAGGCTTAGGGATTTATCCTAAAGGCATTCATATTGGATACATAAGTGAAGTGGTTTATGATGAAGATGAACTATTGACTTCTATTGTTGTAGAATCATCTGTTAATTTTAAAAATATTGATAGATTATTTGTCATTCCAAAGGAAGTGATAACAGATGATCAATAGTGAAATCAGTATTAAATATAGAACGTTACTATTTATAATAGTCGTTAATTTTATTTTACAATCAACCATACTTCAATCTTTAAAAGTCTTTAATGTATCTGCAAACTTCACTTTGGTTTTGGTGATTGTTGTCACCATAATCTACGGTTTAGAAAAAGGTGTTTTTGCAGCGGTTATTGCAGGTCTATTTATTGATACATTTTTAAGTATGGCAATCGGTATGAATTTATTCATTTTAGTGATTATAGCTATATTGATTAGTATTATAGGTAGACCTTTGTTTACTGGAAATAAATTCACATTAGTCTTTATGACTGCCATCAGTACAACACTCTATCATTTAATGTATTTCTTCTTTATGTACTTCTTAAATAAAGGAGTAAGCATCAGTGATGTTATGACAAAAATAGTACCAGCAGAAATTATATATAACTCAATCGTTTGTGTGATTGTGTATCAAGTGTCAATTAAATGGATTGAACGATATAAACTAGATTAGATGACAGTTCGTTGAACTGTCATTATTTGAAAGGTGATAATTTGTTTGAAAAAATATTTGATAGAAAGAACTTTGTTGTTCTGATATTAATAGCTTTATTTGCAGTCTTAATGTTTAGACTTGCTGAAATCACCATTATAGAAGGTGAATATTATAGAAAAAAAGCAGATGATTCTTTTTTACAAAGAATAACTCTTTCTGCTAAACGAGGGGAAATCTATGATACCAATGGTGTATTACTTGCAGGTAATATACCGAGTTACACGGTTAAATTCTTAGATGCACCACAATATGAAGATGAAATAAACAGAGTTTCAATTGAATTGTTGACCTTATTGGAAACCAATAATGAACCCTATTTGGAGTTTCCTATACAACTAATCGATGGTGAATTTTATTTTCTAGATAATCTAGGTACTGAAGCCTGGTTAGAGGAAAATGAGTTCCCTCAAAACAGTACAGCCAACTACGTTTACGATCAAGTTAGAAAACGTGAATACATTGATGAGAGTTTAAATGTTTATGATGCTCAGCAAATGTTATTGTATCAAGGTATTCGTTTGCCGATTTCAGTTAAATCAATGAAATTCTTAAATGATATTGATAGAGAACGATTCTTGGACACTTATGGACTAGATTATAACTTATCTGCTGAAGAAGCATTTGAAGCACTTAAAGATCATAGAGTTTTTAAATTATCGGATAATTATACTAAAGCTTTTGAAGCGAATTATACAGATAAAGAAGCTTTAAAAATTATGACGGTTAGAGATGCCTTTAGTAAACAAGGCTATATGTCTTTCATACCGATAGAAATCGCCAATAATATCTCCAAGGAGTCTGCTGTTTTGATACAAGAGATGGGCATGGATTTTCCTGGTGTTTCAATTGAGATAGATCCAATTAGAACTTATCCTTATGAAGCGAGTGCCGCTCATGTGATTGGCTATATGGGGAAAATATCTTCTTCAAAAGAAATTGAAAAATACAATTCCGGAACAGGCTATAATTCAAATGATTTGATTGGTAAAACGGGATTAGAAAATACATATGAAAAAATTCTGCATGGTGAAGATGGTTATAAATATATTTATGCAGATGCAAAAGGTAACTATATTGGTGATTTTATCGAAGGTGTAGAAGGTAAAGAAGCCAAAGAATCTTATTCGGGGAAGAATATTGAATTAACAATAGATATCGAATTACAAAAAGCATTAGAACATTACTTAGAATATGGTTTAGGACAAATTCAAAAAGGTGAATCCTATAAAAGCCAATGGGGCAATATGAATTATAAACCTTATGAAAATGCTAAATCAGGTGCTGCTGTTGTTGTAAAGGTGGATACCGGTGAGATATTAGCCATTGCGAATTATCCAAGTTATGATCTTAATTTATTCTCAACTGGAATAACACTTGCTGATTGGAATTCTTTACAACCAGAGAACCCAAGAAATCCATTAGATCCAAGACCTCTTTATAACACCGCGACCAACACAGCCGTACAACCCGGGTCTACATTTAAACCGTTAACAGTTTTAGCAGCATTAGAACAAGGTTTGGATCCAAATCAGAAGATTTATGCTCAAGGTGTGGTTGAAATTGGTAAACAACTTTTCAGATGTTGGTATTATAGAGCGCCTTACCATGGTCGCCATGGTTATACTGATGCGTACAGAGCGTTAGAAGTATCATGTAACTACTTTATGTTTGATATTGTAAGAGGATTTGACTATTACAGAAACAAACCTCTAGACTTTGAAATGAACACTGAAATTCTTTTAGATTATGCTGCGAGGTTTGGTTTAGATGAAGCAACAGGTATTGAGGTCTATGAAACGGTTGCAGGTCTTCCGAGTCAGGCTACTAAGAAAAGAACTCAAATGAATGCTTTAAAAAGATTCTTAGACAATGTTTTAGACGATTACTTTGATCCTGTACGTTTAGAAGATGAAGATGAAAAAGATTTGATCATTAATGAAATCGTTAGATGGGTAGATGAATATCTAGACGGTACTCTTACTCGAAATGAAGTTATCAGAAGATTGATGGCTTTAAATCCAGTAACGGATATTGATGAAACCTCTTTATTAGCAGATTATATTTACTTCAGTTACTTCAAACAAATTCCTTGGCGTGAAGGTGATGATTTAAACCTTTCAATTGGTCAAGGTGATCATAGATATACAGTGGTTCAAATGGCAAGATATATGGCTGCTATTTCAAATGGTGGTTATCTAAACGAACTGACTCTTGTGAAATCAGTTAATGGTGAGTCAACTCTAGAATTAGCGAAAGAACCAATAGAACTTAATGATCCTGAAAACTTAGAAGTGATAAAAGAAGGCATGAGACGTGTAGCACATGGAACAAGTGGTTCCGTTAAAGTTGTGTTTAGAAACTTCGATATGGAAGTTGGTGCAAAAACAGGTACTGCACAAGCTGCTGGTAGAATTCCGCCAGTAGATGAACTGGAATATATTCGTCAAGTTTTCCCTAATGTTATGGAAGTCGTTAATAAAGGCATTAGAGAGAGTAGTGATAAATACATCACGATTACACAACAGGAACTTGAAAATAAAACGACAGAGTTACTTGAAGAAAGAAATGCTGAGCTTGCTGTTCTTCAAAATGAATTTAATTTATTAGAAGATGGCGAAGAGAAAGAAACATTAGCAGATAAAATTTCAGACAAAGCACAAGGTACATTTTTAGATCAAGGTTTTATTATGCGTGACGTATTAATAGAATTGAGTGATGATAAAATCACATCAACTATCATTGATAGTTTCAGAGAAGAGTATGATCCATTTACATGGTTTATCTCATTTGCACCATTTGATGACCCTGAAATTGCAGTTGCAGTATTAATTCCTCAAGGTGGTAGTGGTGGATATGCATCACCAATCGTTAGGGATATCTATGCGAAATACTTTGGTTTATTTGAACATAAAGAATTCTTAATGGAGTAGACCACAAGATGTACGAATATCATTTTAAATTATCGCTAGATGTAGTATAGTATTAAGTAGGAAAGTATAAATGGAGGGCGTATTGAACAAAATAGTGGAATTTAAGGGCACGAAGGATGGAATAGTTCTTCAATTACGTGCATTTGAACATTTTAACGAAGTCGCTGATTGTATTCATCAAAAATTTGAGAAATCAGCACAGTTCTTTACTGGCGCAACAATCATTGGTGTAGAAGGTCTAATTGGGGAAGAAACCAACAGACATCAGTTGTATAAAATCTTAGCAGAAGATTATAAACTGAATGTCGTAAGTTTAGATCCTGTTGTGAAAATTGAAAAACCACCAGAAGTTGTTGAAGTGATAGAAGAAGTTGAAGAACCTGCTATTCAAGCCTTGGATTATAACGAACATGATACTAAGATTATAAGAAAAAATCTTCGTTCGGGCATGAGTGTTTCATATGATGGTAATATTGTAGTAATTGGTGATGTTAATCCTGGAGCAGAAATATCTGCAGGTGGTAATGTCATTGTAATGGGTAAACTTCGAGGCATGGTACACGCTGGTAAATTCGGCAATAAAGAAACATATATCATTGCATCAAAATTGATACCAACTCAGATTAGAATTACTAATATTATTGCTAGAGCGCCAGAAGATGATAATATAAATGAATTAAAACCAGAAATTGCTTACTTGAAATCTGGTCAGATGAGTATAGAGGAATTATAGAGAGGGGCATAAAAATGGGAGAAGTTATTGTAATTACTTCTGGTAAAGGCGGTGTTGGTAAAACAACTACAACTGCTAACATCGGTGCTGGATTGGTTAACTTAGGTAATAAAGTAGTAGTTATAGATGCGGATATAGGTCTTCGTAACCTAGATGTTGTACTTGGTCTAGAAAATAGAATTGTATACGATATTGTTGATGTTGTATCAGAACAATGTAGATTAAAACAAGCTCTAATTAAAGATAAGAGATTTGATGGTTTGTATCTTTTACCAGCAGCTCAAACAAAAGATAAAGATGCTGTATCGACAGATCAAATGGTCAAATTATGTAATGATTTAAGACAAACTCATGATTATGTGTTGATTGATTGTCCGGCGGGTATTGAGCAAGGTTTTAAGAATGCTATTGCTGGTGCTGATAAAGCTATAGTTGTAACAACACCTGAAATTTCTGCAGTACGTGATGCGGATAGAATTATTGGACTTTTAGAAGCGGCAGAAGTTTGTGATCCTAGACTAATTGTCAATAGAATCCGTCCAGACATGGTAAGACGTGGAGAAATGATGGATTTAGATGATATGAGAGATATTTTAGCAATAGAGGTTATCGGTGTCGTACCAGATGATGAAAGTGTGGTTATCAGTACAAACAGGGGTATTCCTACTGTATCTGATGAGGCATCATTCTCAGGTCAGGCTTTTAGAAATATATCTTTAAGAATCACAGGCGAAGAAGTACCATTGATGGAACTTGATCTTGATAACACTATGATGGGTAAGATTAAGAGATTATTTGGATTCGGTAAGTAAGGAGTAGAATATGTTTGATTTAAAAAAGTTTTTCTCAAAACAACCAACAAGCAAAGATGTTGCTAGAGACAGATTAAAACTTGTTCTAGTACATGATCGTGCAAATTGTTCTCCTGAATTTTTAGAGATGATTCGTGGTGAAATTCTTGAGGTATTACAAAAATACGTTAATATTGATTCTAATAAGTTAGATATTAGGATTTCGAATCACGAAAAAGATTTCGAAGGAAAGCCAGCTTTAATTGCGAATATTCCAATTACAAGTATGAAGCGCGGCGTTGAATAAGATTCATGGAAAATAAAAATTTATTGAAAAATATAGATTTTGGTTTAATATTAATTGTTCTTTTATTGGTTAGTATTGGTATGCTTGCAATTGCAAGTGCTACAAGAGTACCAGATACCTTTTTAGAGGACGGTTTATCAAGGGAGGTAAAAGTTCAAGCTTTTGCCTTTATTGTTGGGCTGATAGCCATAACCATTATCTTAATGTTAGATTATCAATTCATTGGTAAACTGTATAAGTTCATATATGTTTTGTCCATTGGTATGTTACTTTTAGTATATGTACCGGGATTAGGAGCTCCAAGAGGTGGTGCACTCAGTTGGATTGACTTGGGTATAATGGATCTACAAACCTCAGAAGTTGCAAAAATTGGTTTTATTATAGCGTTTGCTCAGTTTCTTTCGAATCATGAAGAGGATATCAATCGACCTCAAACGTTATTTAAAATAGGTTTGTTCATAGCACCATTTTTATTATTAATCTATAAACAACCAGATTTTGGCACCATGCTTGTATTTGTTGTTATTACAGGTGGTATGTTAGTGGTGGCAAAATGGGACTGGCGTTATATAGGTATTGCACTTGGAACGGGTATTATTGGTGGTATGAATGCTGATAAGTTCTTAGATGCGTATCAAATGAACCGTTTGTTTGCCTTTTTAGAACCAGAAAATTTATTATTACCTGGAAACTACCATGTTAATGCATCAAAAACGACAATTGGTGCAGGTATGATGACTGGAAGAGGACTGTTTCAAGGTGTGTATCATAAAGGTGATTGGTTGCCAGTTCAAGAAACAGATTTCATTTTTTCCGTATGGGTTGAAGAAATGGGTTTTGTTGGTGGTGCAGTTGTCATCGGTTTATTCTTATTGCTTCTTATGAATTTAATGAAAATTGCTTATCAAGCGAAAGATAAATTTGGATCATATATGGTGACGGGTATTGTATTCATGTTCTTATTCCAAATATTTGAGAATATCGGCATGACAATGGGATTGATGCCGGTAACTGGTATTACCTTGCCATTTTTAAGTTATGGTGGTAGTTCGATGATTACAAATATGATAATGATCGGTATAGCACTTAATGTGCATATGAGACGTAAAAAACAAGGTATGTTTAGTAATAAGTAATAATTTCAAAAAAATGTTTTGCGTCTTATAAATAAATCAAGTATTATAGGGTATGGCATTAATGCCATACCTTTTAAGTACAAATAGGAGAATATTATGTTAAAAGATAAAATAGACGATATTTTATATTTAGTTGAAAAACCAAGCCGTTATATCGGTGATGAAATCAACAGTATAAAAAAAGACATTAGAAAAGACTTGATCCGTTTTGGATTTTGTTTCCCTGATGTTTATGAAGTAGGCATGTCGCATTTAGGGTCACATATAATTTATGGTGCCTTAAATGAAGTAGAAGATGTTTATTGTGAAAGAGTGTATATGCCATGGATTGATCTAGAGCAAAAAATGCGTGAAAGAGATATCCCGTTGTTTACAACTGAAACACGTACAGATATAGCAGACCTAGATATGTTAGGTTTCACGCTTCAATATGAATTAAGTTATACCAATATTTTAAATATGATGGATTTATCGAATATTCCATTTAAATCTGCAGATAGAACGGAAGAACATCCGATCATCATGGCAGGTGGACCATGTGCATACAATCCAGAACCACTAGCTGATATTGTAGACTTTTTCTCTTTAGGTGAAGGTGAAGAAGTATTGGTTGAAGTGATGGACTTATATAGAGAAAAGAAAGAAAACAATTGGACTAAAGATGAATTCTTAAGCAGATTGGCTTCAATGGACGGTATTTACGTACCTAAGTTTTATGCTGTTTCTTACAATGAAGACAAGACAATTAAATCGTTTGGTCCAGTTGATGAACAGTACCCCAAAACGATTCAAAAGCGTATCGTAGCGGATATGAATAAGGCTTACTATCCAACTCATTTTGTTGTACCTTATACAGATGTTGTACATGATAGAGCAATGGTAGAAATCTTCAGAGGGTGTACAAGAGGGTGTAGATTCTGTCAAGCAGGTATGATCTATAGACCGATTAGAGAAAAGTCTAAAGAAGTTATCGTTGAAACCGCTCAAAAGATTATAGCTGCAACAGGGTATGAAGAATTATCATTAACGTCACTGAGTACGTTAGATCATACAGATATTAAAGATACTATTATTGAATTAATTAAAAAGAATACAAAAGATGTGGTAGGGGTTTCTTTACCATCGCTTAGAGTTGATGATTTAGCAGTAGAAGTATTACAAGAAATCCAAAAAATCAGAAAAACAGGTTTAACATTTGCACCAGAAGCTGGTACGCAACGTATGCGTGATGTAATCAACAAAGGTGTTACTGAAGAAGATTTAGAGAAGACTTTAAGTCAGGTGTTTAACTTAGGCTGGAGTCGTGTAAAGTTATACTTCATGATTGGTTTACCAACAGAAACCCTTGAGGATTTAGAAGGCATTGATACGTTGGGGAATAAATCAACGTGGTTATACAAACAAGTACCTACTGAAAATAGAAACGGTAGCGTGGCTGTTACTTTGAGTACGGCATGTTTCGTACCAAAACCATTTACACCATTCCAATGGTTCAAACAAAACTCAATAGCAGAATTCAGAGAAAAACAATTCTACTTAAAAGATAAAATCAAAAACAAAAAAATAAAATTCAATTACCATGATGCTCATACAAGTGTATTAGAAGGTGCTTTTGCAAGAGGTGATAGAAGACTTGCTGATGTCATCATAAAAGCTTATGAATTGGGTTGTAAATTTGATGGCTGGCAAGAACACTTTAAGTATGACAAATGGATGGAAGCTTTTGAAGCATGTGGCATTGATCCAGATTTCTATACAAGAGAAAGATCATATGATGAGATTTTACCTTGGGATCACATTGATGTAGGTGTAAGAAAAGAGTTCTTAATTAAAGAATATGAAAATGCAGTAAATGGTGTTGTAACTGAAGATTGTAGAGATAAATGTGTAGGTTGCGGTATTAATATAGATTTGATAGGACGTGAGTGCTAATGATAATTTTAAGAATTAAATATAAAAAAGAAAACAATATGAAGTTCTTGTCTCATTTAGAGTTGATTAAAACAATGGAGAGAGCTTTTAGACGTATGAATTTCAATATGATGTTCTCACAAGGATTTAATCCAAAACCAAAGATTTCTTATGCAGCACCACTTCCGGTGGGTGTTGAGACAGAATGTGATTTCTTGGATGTAGAACTTGAAGAAAAAGTAGATATCCAAGAATTGTTAGCAAATCAAAAGCAGTTTTTACCTAATGGTTTAGAGTTTATTGATGCAAAGTACCGTGGCAAATCCAAAAAATTAATGAGTTTGGTTTCAGATTCTGCTTACATCATTCAAATCTGTACAGAAGAAAACTATACAAAAGAAGACATGCAAAGTAAGTTAGAAGCTTTTGAAGCTAGAGAAACAATCACTTATGAAAAATTAAACAAGAAAAACAAAATGAAAGAAATAGATATCAAACCACTTATTGGTCATTTACAGGTTTTATCTGTTTATGAAGATCAAGTGATTATAAAATCTCTTGTGTCAACTGGTAGTAATGGTAATTTAAAACCAGAAAAGTTAACTGAATTATTCTGTACTCATGCGGGTATAAAAATGATTGAAGGTAAAGACCGATATAGAAGAGTTGAGTTGTATGCAAGAGATGAAGACAACAAATTGATTACATTATTTGAGGTGTAAAGATGAAACAGCTAATTGTGGATTATGGTTTAATATACAATAGAATCGCACTTTTAAATCACTCACAACTGACGGAAATATATATTGAAAACCAATTGGACAAAAGTCTGGTCGGTAATATTTATTTGGGTAGAGTAGTGAATATAGTCAAATCAATGTCAGCTGTATTTGTTGATATCGGTGAAAAGAAGAATGCCTATATGCCTTTAGAACCTCATATTAAAAGTGGTGAGGAGCTATTGGTGCAAATTAGAAGAGATCCTGTTGGAGAAAAAGGTGCTACGGTTACGACCGATATTTCGATGTCGGGTCACTATATGGTGCTTCTTCCAAAAACTTCGAATCATATGATTTCTAAAAAGATTACCGATAAAGTTAAAAAACAACAGTTATTAGATCTTTTAAAAGTGCATTTAAGTGATTTTGGAGCAGTGATTCGTACGGAAGCAGTTAATGCGAGTGATGAAGATATTTTAAATGAAATAGAGTCATTAAAAGAAGTATGGGTTAATATTTCAAAACAAACCAATCGTATTGTATCCAATCGATTGTTGTTTGAAGATTATACCTTTGAGACTTTGATCAATAAAGAATTTTTATCTCAAGTGGATGAAGTGGTTGTTAATAAAAAAGACGTTTCAAAACGCTTAAAACATAATCAAGTCACTTTCTATGATGATGACTATCCAATATTTGAAGCCTATAAAATTGAATCACAGATTGTATCGAGTTTGGACCGTGAAATAAAACTTCATCAAGGTAGTTTTATTACCATAGATGAAACAGAAGCACTTACAGCAATTGATGTTAATTCAGGACAGTTTGTTGGATCAAGTAACAAAGAACAAACCTTTTTACAAGTGAATTTAGCTGCTGCTAAGGAAATTGCCAGACAAATTAGACTTAGAAATATATCGGGTATTATTGTGATTGATTTCATCAATATGAAAGATAAAGCCCATTACAGTGATTTGGTTTCTGTTCTTAAGAAATATTTTAAAGCTGATAAATGTCATCCGCAAATACATGGTTTAACAGCTCTTGGGTTAATGGAAGTCACACGTAAGAAAAACAGGAAATCGTTGAAAACTCAACTGGTTAAGACGTGTGATGTGTGTCATGGAGCAGGGGTAGTTCTGTCTCTTATACACATC
>JABXKX010000104.1 GCA_013619035.1 Peptostreptococcaceae bacterium | reverse complement strand
GGAGATATTCCATCTAATGTTATTGTACCGACTGGTTGTAAATTCCATACAAGATGTCCTATCAAACAAGACATTTGTACACTTGATGTACCAGAGTTTAAAGAAGTAGAAAAAGGACATTTTGTAGCTTGTCATTTTTATGGTGCGGATCTATGAAGCACCAAGATGACTTAGATAAGAGTTTAAAATCAAAAAAAAGAAAAGCGTTTGAAGAAACGGAACTCTTGAATAAGCTTAGAGATGAAACTGAATTTGAAAAGGGAGACCATTGGGCTTTGATTATTGCTGCTTTGACAACAATACTGCCAATAGTTATAGTTCTATTACTCTTATACTATGGAATTTCGATGTTCTTCTTTGGATAATTTTATACCAAGCTCATCGCCACATAATGTTGGTGTAGAGTAATTCAAAAATCTAATTTCAGCTTAGGATCAAATGATCCTAGGCTGTTTTTAATTTCAGTTGTCCCTTTATGGCAAATATTCTATTTTGTAAGCATCAATCCCAGCACCTAGACATAAGGAAAAGCCTTTGCGATACTCGTCATGTATTGCAAAGGCTTTATTATTCGTCTTATGATTCAGTCTATGTGTAAACATAGTCTAACAGTAAGTGTTAACGTGAACACATAATAATTTATCCGATTTTTATGTAGACTAAAAACATCATGGATCCGGTTTGGACCAATGGTGTTTAACTATTTTTCTAGCTCTTTGAGTGTTTTAAGTCTGATATGATCTTGAAGTGTTTCAGACCATGACAAACAAGGATCCAATTCGTCGATGATGGTTGTCTCTATGTTTAGAAGCTTATCAATAAGTACAGCAAGTACTCAAATGGTATTAAGTTATTTTGCTTGACTGTTTCAACTGTTTTGATCAAGCAAAATTGCAACTCCGTTCAATAATTTAAAACCTAATCATATTTGATGTTAATCCTTTGTTATATGTGTGTGGTCTCCACCACTTATACCATATAGTAAAAATCTTCTGTTGCGTGATATAATGCAGTATCATCATGAACGATATATTGATTTATTAGTATTATAGAATCTTGCCATCGGAGCATTATCATATGGGCAACCTATTTTACTCATACTTCGAATTGGATCATGTCCACTGGTGTAATTACCTTGTAATAAAGCTAACACATATTACATGTTATACTTTGAAAGAACATTGTAAAAAGAAGTTGGTCTATCTAAGAGGATATTTTTGTCAATTCACTACAAATTAATAGCAAATATGATTGTAGCATTGAAAAGCTATACTTTAAAGAATTGAACAACTATAAGATAATATGAGGGGGTTTAGTAATGGGATTATTAACTGATTTTAGGTTATCTGTATTAGAGCAACATCTAGGTGTTTATGGCATTCATGTACACCAAGATGGCAAGACTATTGCAGAACACAGATTTAGGAGCAATGACAGAGTAAACCTTTGTTCAGCATCGAAAACCTTTGTTGCAATAGGTATTGGCATCGCTGAGTTTGAAGGGTTGTTTAGACTTAGTGACAAGGTGTTAAGCTTCTTCCCAGAGTATCAATCTATTTCGAGTAAAGGTTCTGAACTTATCACAATAGAACATTTATTGCAAATGACTTCTGGTCATTTGTTTGAAGATTTTTCAAAGTATAATGAGATGAATCGTGCAGAATTATTCTTTTTAACAGAGCTTAAAGAAGAACCAGGGAAGACTTTCTACTACGAAGACCTCTGTACCTATATGCTCGGTAGAATAATAGAAAAATTAAGTGGTCAAAATATGTTAGCGTACTTAAAACCACGCTTATTTGATAAAATAGACATTATAAACCCTCAATGGCACACCTGTCAAAATGGACATACAGCTTGCTCTGGTGGTTTGTATTTGACTACAGAAGAGTTTTCTAAAATCGGTATAGTATTACTTAATAATGGGATGTACAATAATCAACAAATCGTACCTTTGGACTACATCAATCGAATGCATTCGAATTGGGTTGACACGTCATATAAATTGGATTCTGAGTCCAAACAAGGGTATGGTTATCAAGTTTGGAAATGTACACCTCCCAACAGTTATAGAGCTGATGGCATGTATGGACAAACCTGCGTGGTTTTAGAAGATTACGGTGCTGTAATTACATTTACGGGTCATTATGAAGAATACGGTGATGCAACCCTTAGAGCTATATGGCGTGATATTTTACCACGATTATAATATCTACTATTTGATTGCATGGAAAATTAAACTAAAAACAAAAGAAAACTAATCCTAGAATACGTATCTTATGATGCATTGTTTATACGTACACTATTCATGTCTTCAATTGACACTATATACTTTTTCCCAACAATAGGAAAGTGAATTTGAAGTAAATGACTTCAAACTTGAATATTGCAATACTCTGATAAAGAATCTATAACGATTTAGACTTTAAGGGGTATGCTTTTATGGACGTGCGGTCAAATACCGCCATCCGCACAAGTAATAAACACGTATCTACGATGCGTGTTTTTTGTATTGTTTTATTAAACTACAGTGGTAGGTTATCGACAAT
>JABXKX010000621.1 GCA_013619035.1 Peptostreptococcaceae bacterium | reverse complement strand
GCTCGTTTGAGCCAACCTTTTAACTGATAAATGATGATAAAATGTTGCGATTGGTAACTGTACCATATAAGAAAGCGCCATCAGAAATACTGCTAAGCTACCCCCTTCAATTCCCATTACAATACCAAGTGCAATGGTTAAATTTCTCATTGTAGTAGAAAATACCAAAGCAATCTGATCTGACTTATCAAATCGTTTCCCTAACATGTGACTGATAGTCATAATAATGATATAGAAAATGGTCATTGGTACCATGGCATAAAGTGCTAATGTTGGATTGGATAAGATCATTTTACTCTTAAGTGATACAGCAATAAATATAATAATTAAAACAAAAAAACTACTGATTTCACCGAAGTATGGTTTTGCCTTTTTATAACCTGCTGGTCCTTTTAGTTTTAAGATCAATCGTCTTGTCGCATCTCCTAAAAGAAGTGGTAATACAACAACTTTTATCAAACTTCCTACAATTACCGATGTTTCAACAGTCATGCCTGTGTTGTTTAAAAGGCTTAAATAAAATGGTAATGCTATAATACTCAACAATAGATTACTCGACATAATCGCTAAACTCAGTTTCAGATTGCCACCGGACAACCCTGTCCAAGAAGCTGTCATACCACTCGTTGGTAAAACACTCATAACCAACATGCCAAATGCCAAACTTGGGTAGTTTGAGAAAAATATCTTCGATAAGATAATCGCAGTCACAGGTGCGACTACAAAATTAATCACCGTAGCAATGATAATTTTTTTAGGATTCTGAAATGTTTTAAAAACATCTAAAGTATTTAAGTTGATCATCATCGGATAGATCATTAAAAATAATACATAGGTAACCAAACCCTTCAATACAGATGTATCAGCTGCATACCCTATTAATAATGCGACCACAATTGTCAGTGGTACCAGTTTCATCAAATTCTTTTTAAAAAACATAACGCCTCCTTATTAGACTAATTCTGTATACATAATAACATCATGCAACTATTTTGTCAAGTTCCGTCCCTTTGATTCAAAAAAAAGAATACTCTCTTAGAATATTCTTTACACACTTTGTTCAGAATAGAAAATAATACGGTCTCGCCCTTCTGATTTCGCTTGGTATAAACTTTTGTCCGCTTTTCTTAAGATAATACTCATATCATCTTCAACAAGAAGATTTGGTTTATGAATTCCAAAACTAACGGTTATATTAATAGCTTCACCCTCATCATTTATAAAATGATGAGTACTAATTTTTGATCTCATTCTTTCAATAATTTGATGTGAATCAGCAAGTGACGTATCATATAATAGTATAGCAAATTCTTCTCCACCGTACCGACCCATTAAATCAGAGGGTCTTAAGGTCTCATGACAAATCCGTGACACTTCTTTTAAAATATTGTCACCTACTAAATGACCATGTGTATCATTGACTACTTTAAAGTGATCAATGTCCATCAAAACACAACTGATGCTTTTGTTTTCAAGTCTGGCCTGTTCTATTTTGCTTCGGCATCTATCAAAGAAATGCCTTCTATTGCTAATGCCTGTTAAAGAATCCTGAGTTGCTAAAGTTTTTAATACACGACCTGCATCTATTTCTTTTGTTATATCATTGATAACTATAATTTTACCTTGATATTCTTCTTTGGGATCATACATATCTGTATTTTTTAATTGATAAACTTTAAATCTATTCTTATATCTAATTTCAAATACTTTCCCAGTGTAATCTTCATTTTCAACAAAGTTAAGTTCTCCTAAAATCGGTTTTATATTTAAACCATTCATCAACTTAACCTCTTCTTTAAAAACATCAAATGCTGCTAAGTTGAAATTCACAATTAAATTGTCTTTATCAACCACTAAAACACCTTCGCTTATTTCTTCAAAAATTTTCTTGTACGTCACAGGCATCATTTGAAAAATACCATGTTTTTGAAAATCTAAAAACCAAATAATACCCATACTTGCATAAGTCATCGGAAAAAGATCTACCGTATTAGGAAGCACTTCTAAAGTGAAAACAATACAGCTAATAATAGGGAGATACATGGCAACTAAAATATTTTTTGCTTTAATCTTATAATATCCTGTTGAGTTTCTGTACATTCTTAGACTTTTTTGAAGCATAAACAATAAGGCGCAAATCAATACACCCGCTTGTACATAAAACCAACTGCCTCTAATTAACTCTAAATACAACCTCTCCTCTCCAGAGAGTATATTGACTTCTTTAAAATAGAAATGATGAAAATCATTGGTCTGTACTAAGAAAAAAGTGGTTAATGAAAACGCAAAGAACATAATCAGAAGTAACGAATCTTGTCTTTTCTCTTCATTTTTTATAGCGATTGTAAACCAGACAATCAATACTGGGAAAAATGATATCCCTATATACTCAAATTTTAATAGATAACGCATCACATCTTGATTCTTAACTATATGTTCTAAAGCATAACCAAAGGCGTGAATGGATACAGCAAACATTAAAGCTGCAAATGGTAAAGCAGAGCTTTCATACTTTCTAAAAAAAGCATAGCCTCCTATCGATAAGGTTATAAAAGACGTT
>JABXKX010000003.1 GCA_013619035.1 Peptostreptococcaceae bacterium | reverse complement strand
TCATAATAGTTTGAATTTCCTTTAATACTGACACTGCATGGTTATAATTTTTATCCTTTCCTAATCTTATGAAATCATTGGCTTCTTTCCAATACAGCGTCAGGATTTCATTTGGATGGCTTTGTGCAAGTATTTTGCTGTACTTATGACCACCATCAATGTTATTCCACGACAGAGAAAATCGATTGTTTTGTATTTGCTCTAGAACCTCCGCTCTATTTCCTTTTTCTAGACAGATATCTAGATAGGTTGACAGATTCACCTTCTTTATTATTGAAAGTACTTCTAGTTCCTTGATTCTTAAATCAGATTCATTCAGTTCTTCTACACATTTCTTATACCATGTCATGGCTTGTTCTCGTTTACAACAACGAACCATGCAAAGTAACATCTCTTTTTGCTTATCATAATCATGTTGATTTTTGTAATAACCATACATCAATTCCGTTATGGTATCCAAATTCCGGTTTTTCTTCAGCGCGGTCTGATACAGCTCCCATAAAGCAGTTTCATTATTCTCCCCTTCATAAGCCTGAAATAAATAATGATAAATTTCATCCAATCTACCATCACAATTGTTAAGCCCATCCAATACAACTTTCAATGCAAGATCATTTTGATTTCGTTTCTTGTAATAGTATGATAACTCTATATAATCTGAACCATATATCAGATTAGCCTTTCGTGCTTCTACGTACCTACTATCCATACCAAGTTCTTTGTACATTGAAGCAGCAACACTTTTATAATAACTGCTACCTATTTTGGACAAGGAATCCACCAAATAGATCTTTTCTTCCTTTATATGACAGAATTTGATAGCGGTCTCCACCAAAAAATCAACAAATCCACTATTATCATATGCAATCTGTTCCAGCATCTCATCTAAAATTTCTTTCCTGCACACCCAAGATACAGTGTTCTCCTCTACCAATTCCGTCAAGGCTTCAACCTCATATATGACATCCGCCTCATCACTATCACTGCACCCACCATATCTATTGTCATCAGAGATTATGTCATAGGCATTGTTCCATTGTATTTTAATCTGTCTTTCAATGACAAGGTTCTTATGTTCTGATGATATATTTTCCTGACAGTAATCAAGAAAAGTCTGTTCTGCCTGATTGCTTAGCTGCATCATCTTATAAATTAACTTTTCAAGTTCACTCCGATCAATATCCTTGATTAACTTGTCAAATATTTTTTTATCCATTTCCCTTCCCCTCAACTTAGGTACTGTAATAACCAGAATATAGTCTTACATTTATTCTTGTCACCAAAAGAAAAAAGTCTCATCTCGACTGAACTCTTTTCATTTTACTGAAAGATCATCTACATACCACAAAACTAAAACCACCGAATCCTCAAATGTATTCATCACTCTGCCCTAGACCATAATCTACTGTTATTATATATTTTTTTATTTATTTCAAATGCTTGAAATCCCCTTTGAATGTTCCATTACATAAAATGAGTCATGTCCATTTTTCAAAGGAGCATAACTCATTTTACTAGTTTGTTATTAAGCTTATCATACATATGCACTCTCAGCCTAAGTACATGTTGCTTACCGTTTATTATTTATTTAAGCAGCATTTTTTATATTTCTTGCCACTGCCACATGGGCAAGGCTCATTTCTACCAATTTTTTTATCTGATTTCACAGGTACTTGTTTTTCAAAGAAGTCATTAAATTCCAAACCACACATCATATCGTTACGACTTTTTTCTGTCCTTCGGATCATATTATCTTCCCAAGTATCTCGCATATCATGGTCTAGATCATTGAGTAACAGATTCAAACAAAGGTTTCTTTCTAACGCATGCATGGTTTCATTATTTGGACCTTCTTCTAGAGCAGCTTCTACTAAATCAATGTGTTCCACTCTAAAGTTTAAACACAGTGCACTTAATAAACTTGTACGTATATCTAAATTGGTTACATGTTCTAATAGTGCCAAGATGGCTTTTTCAGCACGTTCTGTTTTAATATTGCTCAATACCTTAACTAAATGACGCTGGATAATCCACTCTTCTTTAAGAAAACAGGCTTCTATAACATCAATAACATGGTCGGTACCAATATTAGATAACGCCTCAACTGCTGTCATCGGATAAAACTCTACATTGCTCCTCATTAGATTCATCTGAAGTTCTGTACTTTCTTCACATCCTAACCAACCCAAAAGTTGTGATAAGTTCTCGGTATAAATAGATTCGATTGAGCTATGTTTTCCTAATTCTGCTAAGAGATATTCTACATTTATATCCTTTCTCATTCGTAGTATATCAATCATAATTGCGAAATTAACAGACTCACCCTTATCATTATATGCTTCAGCACTCAAACTATTATCTGCTTGCATAGAGTAATCATATAACTTTTCTAATAGGGTCTGTGTTTTTATTTTTCTGTAATCTATTTTTGTAGTGATTATATTCAGTTGATTTGGAGTAAACAAATCAAAATGTTGTTCAAACTTTACAGTTTGTTCTACGTCTAAAAAATAAATCCAACTTTTATACAACGTCGACGTCTTATTATTTTTTGAAATACA
>JABXKX010000547.1 GCA_013619035.1 Peptostreptococcaceae bacterium | reverse complement strand
GTATTAACAAAAGTGGGAATTTTTTTTTTTGAACTTCTGTATGGTCATATGTAAGTGATAGAAATATCACTAAAATAGTCCGAATATAGTTTGTTTTGAGTATTTTTGAAGTCACAGCAATGTATTTATGGACTGACAAAGTTTAGAGTTTCGTAATTTCAAAATATAATTGAGAGAAACAGTGAGGTGGAATTATTCCCTGAAAACCAAAAATACGTTATGAAGATGCTTATTATAATGAGTATGATGGAAGAGACATACTTGCCATTGATATTTGATAGACTCCCAACCACCTCTGGTTCGCCTTTTTTCAGAAATTCATCTGAGGTACACTCTCAGCCAACTTCACCGAGCTTATAACATATTTGCACTTGATTTTCATCAACTTCTCTTTCGGGCGTACAATAAACAGAATCATAAATCTTTTAGGAACATTTTGTATCTCTGTACTACTGCGGTACGATAAAGTGCAAAAGGTTTAGAGGCGTAAAATTGACAAAAAAAGCAAAGAAAACAGCCATATAACTGGCTTTTGAGACTTATACATTTCCTATAACTGTCAATTTTCCGAACAATCAAACTATTAAATGCGGTTACAATTTCGCTTGACCAGAACATCGTTAGCTGTTAATATTAACCCGATATAGATATTATTATTATGATATTAACCCATATCTATAGTTTAATACTGAAAAAGATAGGATTTTTACTTTGTTAAATTTAATAATTAATTGTCTCTAATTTTATAATTCATATTCTTGATATAAGTCAAACAAATACAATAAACAGACTGATCAATAAAATCTATTTTATAATGCAAAAATTTAAAGTTTAATATAAAAAAGTCACTAGTTTTCAATAATCATTTAATTGAATAGGAAGGTGTTTGAATGGGAAATTTTAAACCAAAGTTGTTTTCAGTTTTGAAAACTTATTCATTAGCTCAATTATCAAAAGACATCACTGCTGGAATTATAGTTGCAATTATTGCTCTACCACTATCAATAGCTTTAGCGATTTCATCTGGAGTATCACCCGAAAGAGGTCTCTATACAGCTATCGTGGCAGGATTCATAATTTCTATGCTTGGTGGAAGTCGAGTTCAAATTGGTGGTCCTACCGGTGCTTTTATGGTCATTGTATATGGAGTAGTAGCTAACTTTGGATATGAAGGTTTAGTAATAACAACTTTTTTGGCCGGTATAATGATGATTCTATTTGGAGTGTTCAAATTAGGAAATATAATTAAATTTATACCATATCCAATAACTACTGGGTTTACAAGTGGTATCGCACTTGTAATTTTTTCAGCACAAATCAAAGATTTATTAGGTTTAAGAATCGAAAGTGTTCCAGCGGAGTTTATCAACAAGTGGTCAAGTTATTATTCAGCACTTGATACTATAAATCCTAATTCTGTGATTGTTGGTGCCATCTCGTTATTGATTCTAATTTTTTGGCCCAAAATAAATAGAAAGATACCAGCTGCTTTCATTTCATTAGTCGTTGCTTCTGCTTTGGTAAAACTTTTGGGTATTGATGTACCAACTATTGGTAGTAAGTTCGGTGAGATTTCATCATCTCTTCCAAGACCAATAATTCCGCACATAACAGTATCAAATATTTCTTTATTAATCGGACCAGCATTTACTATAGCGATACTGGGAAGCATAGAATCACTTTTATCTGCAGTTGTTTCAGATGGAATGATAGGTGGTAAACACAGATCAAACACGGAGCTAATTGCTCAAGGTATTGCGAACATGGCTTCATCAATGTTTGGTGGTATACCTGCTACTGGTGCAATTGCTAGAACAGTAGCAAATGTAAAAAACGGTGGAAGGACTCCAATTGCTGGTATGGTTCATTCAGTAACATTACTTTTAATCATGATGATTTTTATGCCTCTTGCTAAAATGATACCTCTTGCTTCACTTTCGGCAGTACTAATAATTGTTGCTTATAATATGAGTGGATGGAGAGAATTCAAAGCTTTATTAAAAAGTCCTAAAAGTGATGTTCTAATATTACTTGCAACATTCTTAATAACTGTATTAATTGATTTAGTTAAAGCTATAGAAATTGGTATTATATTGGCTTCATTCTTATTTATGAAAAGAATGTCTGAAGTGTCAAACGTCAATATCACCAGCTTAGATGCTGCTGAGGATACTGATGATTATTATGATTTTATTAATGAAAACGAGAAACTTCAAACGCCTGAAGATGTTCAAATATATGAAATAAACGGCCCATTCTTCTTTGGTGCTGCGGAGAAATTCATACAAGCAACAGGTGAGCTTGGTAAAAAAACTCATACTCTGATTATACGTATGAGAAACGTCCCCGCAATGGATGCTACTGGCCTTCAAGCCTTCAAAAACCTTATTGAACTCTGTAAACATAAAGATGTTCAAATCGTTATAAGTGGGATAACCCCTCAACCATTAAAAGTATTAAAAAATACAGGTGTATATGATTTGATAGGCGCAGATAATTTTGTAAAGACTGTAGAAGAAGCAAAAGTAATATCAGTTTAATAATTAAAATACACATTGGAGA
>JABXKX010000007.1 GCA_013619035.1 Peptostreptococcaceae bacterium | reverse complement strand
GTTTTTAATGGTAGGAGCGATGTTACTCATTGTCACTCTCTGTTCTTGGAATATGATACAAGATGATTTTGAGTATGAAAATATTACTGAAGAAGCTTATCATGTATTTGAAGCAGGAGAGTCGGGTTATGATATATTCAGAATACCAACCATACTTGTTATACCAAATAATAGCCAGTTAGCAGATGGTACTATTTTAACAGATGATATAGTCATTGTTATGACCGAAGCGAGAAAAAATGGTTCTTCAGATCATGGTGATATAGATTTGGTACAGAAAAGAAGTTTTGATGGTGGCGACACCTGGTCTGACTTAGAAGTTGTTAGAAGATGGGAAGAGGGTATTGGGAAAATTGGTAACTCAACACCTGTGTTTGATCAAATGACTGGAGAAATTAATTTGCTTCATATTGCAGGTGAAAACCCATCGGATTATAAAACCTATTCAATGGAAAGTTTAGATGGTGGTATGTCATGGAATGAGCCAAGGTTTATCACAGAAGGTATTGTTGGACCAGGACATGGTATTCAAATAGATGGTGGTGACTATGACGGTAGACTTGTTATTCCTGGTTATAAAGATGGTGGTTCTTATGCTATATATAGTGACGATCATGGACAAACATGGTTACCAAGCGAACGATTTAATGATGGTAACGAATGTGAAATAACACAGGTAAATGAACAAGGAAAGTTAATGATTGCTGTTAGAACGATTCATCCTGTTTCAGAGCCTCATGAAAAATTCCATAAATTGTTTGCCTTCTCTGAAGATGGCGGTGTAACGTGGACAGAACTAATGGCAAACGATGCTCTAAAAGAACCTGTGTGTATGTCTTCGGTTGTTAGAGGAGATGGTATTTATTACTCTTATCCAAATGACTATTACAGTCGATCAAACATGACCATTGCAAAGTCTTTAGATGAAGGTAAAACCTTTGAAAATATCTTAAGTATTTATGATGGACCAGCAGGTTATTCTGATCTTGGAATAACAGCTGATAATGAGTTGTTATTGGTATTTGAGAATGGTGCAATAGAATATGATGAAAGAATTACTTTCTTAAAAATAAAGAATCAATAGTGATTATATAGACTCTTCTCATATGAGAGGAGTTTTTTATTTCTTATATATTTTTTGTGTTATAATAATAAAAACTATTGGAGGGGTATTATGATTGATTATGAAATTAGACCAGTTAGAGCTGGTGATGGTAAAGGTATTAATCTATTAAGGAGAATGCCTGGAGTTTTTGAAAATATTTTAGGGATTCCATCTGAACGCATTCAAAGAAATGAAAATTTTGTTGCCAATATGGATCCTAATGCACATGTCTTTGTAGCGGTGGTGTTTGAAGATGGAGAAGAAATCATTGCCGGTATGGCTGGCTTACATGTCAATGTAAATCATAGACTAAGACATTCTGGCAGTGTTGGCATCATGATTCACAAGTCTTATCAAGGTATGGGACTTGGCAGTACATTGATGAAAACTCTATTGGATATTGCAGACAATTGGTTGATGTTGGTTAGAGTTGAATTGACTGTTTTTACAGATAATGAAAAAGCCATTAACCTTTATAAAAGATTGGGTTTTGAAGAAGAAGGATTAAAGAGAAAAGCTGCGATTAGAGATGGAAAGTATGAAGATGAGTATCTGATGGCAAGAATAATGCATACAGACTAGAGAGTTAGTAACCAGATATAATTTATCTGGTTATTTTATTTTTAGACGATACTGACATTTTATATTTTGCTTTCTTTATCATATAATAATGAAGTATATGATTAAACAGAGAGAGAATTCTGTGCTTAAAATAAGGAGATCTTATGAATGAATTTAGAAACAAAGCATTAAAACCTTCCTGGTCAAATTTTGATCAATTTAACTCACCTCAACAACAAGGTGAAGCGAGACCTGAAGTGGTTAAAACAGTAGATAAAACAATCAGTAGAATAAAACTACCAGATTTTGATTTTGAATACTTGGATGTATTAAGTGCGATTAAGAATAGACGGTCTGTTAGAAAATATCAAGACAGTCCAATAACTTTAGAGGTTTTATCTTATTTACTATACGCCACTCAAGGGATAGAAGATCCTTCTAAACCATTTTATAGATCAGTTCCTTCAGCAGGTGCAAGACATGCTATTGAGACCTATGTTTATTGTGATCGAGTTGAAGGTCTTACAAAAGGGTTGTACTTATACTTACCTTTAGAACATGCACTTGTTTTAGTCCATCATCATGATATTGATGTATTAGAAGAGGTGGAATATTTTACTTTTGGTGCGCCGTGTACTTTCATGTGGACAGCTATTCCTTACCGTATGGAATGGCGATATGCCCATTGTTCAGAAAAACTGATATTACTAGATGCAGGGCATATTTGTCAGAACTTATAT
The DNA here is from genome assembly GCA_013619035.1 of Peptostreptococcaceae bacterium. Next base: position 171 of record JABXKX010000007.1, on the reverse strand, counting down.
ATGGCATGTGAAAGTATTGGATTGGGTACTTGTGCTGTGGGTGCTTATGATCAAGATGCTCTTGATAATTTCCTGGAAGTGGATGGAGAAAACGAGTTTTTAATATATGCTGCACCAGTTGGACTCAAATAATACTTTACAAGCGTAAAATTCAGTATTATCATAATAATT
>JABXKX010000288.1 GCA_013619035.1 Peptostreptococcaceae bacterium | reverse complement strand
GTATAAATTCTTTAACAAGTTACGAATTAGAAATTACTAAAGGTAGATTTCTTTATTTAGGAGGTAAATATGGATTTTAAGAATGAAGTTGTAAAGTTATTGTCTTCAAAAATTACGGATTTAACACAAGAAGAAATCTTAGATGCAATTGAAGTACCTAAGAATACAAGTATGGGAGATTACGCATTCCCTTGTTTTAAATTAGCAAAAGCATTCAGAAAAGCACCAAATATGATTGCGGCGGAGATTGCTGAAAGTTTAGAAAGTAATGTGTTTGAAACAATAGCACCAGTTGCTGCTTATATTAATTTTACGATTGATAAAGGAGTTTACGCAAAACAAGTTGTTGAAAAGATTATTGAACTAGGGGATGACTATGGTCATCAAGCTATTGGCGAAGATAAAACTGTAATCGTAGAGTTTTCTTCAGTAAACATAGCAAAAGTGATGCATATTGGTCATATTAGAAGTGCTATGATTGGAAATTCACTTGCAAGAATTTATGATGCTTTAGATTATAATATCGTTAAAATTAACCACCTTGGTGATTATGGGACTCAATTCGGAAAAATGATTGAGGCTTATAAATTATGGGGTGATAAAGAAGTAGTCGAAAAAAATCCTGTAGATGAACTGGTTAAATTATATGTTAAATTCCATGTGGAAGCAGAAAAAGATTCGACGCTTGATGATAAAGCACGTGAATGGTTTATGAAGCTTGAACAAGGTGATGAAGAAGCGACTCACTTATGGCAATGGATGAAAGATTTCAGTATGATTGAATTCAACCGTGTATATGATTTATTAGATTGTGAATTTGATTCATTTGATGGCGAATCATTCTACTCGGATAAAATGCCAGCAATTTTAGATGAATTAAGAGAAAAAAAGATTGTTAAAAAAGATGCGGGTGCTGAAATTGTTGATTTAGAAGAATATGGTATGCCACCATCATTAATCACTAAAAGTGATGGTTCAAGTCTTTATGTAACACGTGATATTGCTGCTGCGGTTTATCGTAAAAATCATTATGATTTCTATAAGAACATTTACGTTGTAGGTGCGCCACAACAACTACACTTCAAACAATGGATGCAAATTGTTAAGTTAATGGGTCATGAATGGGCTGATGATTGTGAGCATGTTATGTTTGGTATGGTTTCTATGGAAGATGGTAAGATGTCTACACGTGAAGGCCGTGTTGTTAAACTTGAAGATGTTCTTGTAAAAGCTAAAGAAAGTATAAAAGCTGTTATTGAAGAAAAGAATCCTGGATTAGAAAACAAAGATGAAGTTGCACATCAAGTTGGAGTTGGAGCCGTTGTATTCCAAGAGTTATTCCATAATAGAATTAAAGATTATGTATTCTCATGGGAAAAGATGCTTTCTGCTGAAGGTGAATCAGGACCTTATGTACAATATGCTCATGCAAGAGCGTGTAGTTTGATTAAAAATATTGAAGTCGGTGATGCTGCTGTTGATTATTCAATCTTAAAAGATGATGCTTCTATGGAAATTATTCGTCAGTTGAGCAAATATGAAGAGACAATTCAAGATGCTGCTAGAAAATATGAACCATCTATTGTAACGCGTTATGTGACATCATTGGCTCAAATGTTTAATACATTCTACAATGCTAAAAGAATTTCTGATCAAACACCTGAGATTAAGGCTGCTAGAATTGCATTGGTTAAAGCTGTTAAAATCACAATTAAAAATGCACTGCATTTAATTACTATTGAAGCGCCAGAACAATTATAAGTATTAAAAAAGGGATTTCAATTGAAATCCCTTTAAAAATCTATTTCTTCATCCAGAACTTCTGGATCTTTCTTAAAGTAAACTCTATCACTATGTGATTTAATCTCTTTAATAGTACCTAATATAGTCTTTATTTCGCCGTTTAAATTGTCAATATCTTCTGCATTGATATTGTAGTAAAGATATAAGTCTTCAAATATACGAACTAATTTAGAAATGTTGTTATCTACGTCAATAAATCTAGAAAAATTATTTGAATTCATTGCATTCTTAAATTGATCTATATCTACTTTAATAACATCAACGATATCTTCTTCGGTATTAAAATCACCAACCACCATTGAATATGGCTTCACACGTTCTAAAAAGTAAGTGTTATCAGGATTAAGGTGATAAATATAAGAAATTTTATACCCGTTTATTTTAAATTTTACATAAAACATGATACCTTGAATATCAAGCACTCGAGCACCGAGGCTCCTTAATTCATCTTTGCAGATTTCATGACGTATCAGACGTGAAGACATTATTGCCATGCAAAACCTCCTACTGTTTAATAGTTAACTGTTTCTAAAAGTATAACATAAAAATAATTAAAATACATAAAAGAAAACTATAAAGATATTGTTTTTTTATATGTACACTGGGGGCTGAAACTTGTTTTTATGGAGAAAAAAAAGTACAATAGTGTAAGAAAGAAGGACAACATGAAAAACTTATTATTAACATTAAATTCAAAGTACTCTCATTCTTCATTGGCCATCAGATATTTAAGTCAATACGTTAAGAATGAGAGTTATTATCCTATAATAAAAGAGTATA
>JABXKX010000146.1 GCA_013619035.1 Peptostreptococcaceae bacterium | reverse complement strand
AACTTAAAGAGATGTAATCTCAAATGTTGATATTTAGAGATAATCTAATTGTAAGAAGGGTGATATTATTTTTTAAAAGTAACATGATTGTATCATAAAATTTAGTAGATTAGAAAACGAATAACAAAAGTTTATTTGGTAAAAATGCTTCAACAAATGGGAGAATTGGACAAAGATTAGTTATCAGAATATTAAGAAACGTTCAAAAACAATTTGTAGGAAACTCTTTTTTTTCATGATAAAGTTGTAACTGGGATGAAAAGTATTAGGGAGGAAAGAAATGAATAAGAGAATGATAAGTTTGTTTTTAATTGCAGTAATGTTGTTATTGGTTTCATGCAATAATGGTACAAACGATAACCAAGCGGCTGTTGCAAATGAGATTAACAACAATGAAAATGAGGAAAACGTCGTATTAGAATCAGAAGAAGCAGTTGAAGCAGAAGCAGTTGAGAAAGTAGATTTAGATAATCCGAAGTTACCAGCAATATTAACTTACATCGGACGAGCTACTATGCGTATTGAATTTGCAGATGATACAGTATTGTATATTGATCCTTATGCCGGAACAGATTCAGATTACGAAGTACCAGCAGATTTAGTATTGGTAACACATCAACATGGAGACCATAACCAAGTACAAAAGGTGACTTTAAAAGAAGAAGGACAAGTTATTATGTGTCCAACTGATATTGTAGAAGGTGAAAGCATTGAAATTAATGGTATGGAAATTATTGCTGTTGCTGCGTATAATAAAAATCATGCTAGAGCAAACTGTTGTGGTTTTATCATCAAAGTAGGAGAAATGGTTCTATATCATTCTGGTGATACATCATATGTTCCTGAAATGGAGGCACTTGCGGAATATAATATTGACTTTGCATTTGTAACTATGGATGGTGTTTGGAATATGGGACCTGTTGAAGCTAAGTTAGTGGCTGAAACGATTAACGCAGAACTTATCATGCCAATACATACCGATGGTGATAATGAATGGAATCTTAGTGTAGCAGAGGCTTTTGATGTTGAGAATAAAGTCATTGTATTGCCTGGTGAGACATTAGAAATTAAATAGAACAATTGAAAGAGTCCTTTTATCAAGGGCTCTTTATTTATATTTTTTTTGCTTTACTACTTAAACATGGCAACTAGCATTTAACGAAACAATGGGGTGTACATTAGGAGATTCGACTTAAAACACATAACTTATATTTCTGTAGGATTCAATGAATGGAGAAGCATTATGCTTGATAATGCAAGTTATGGGGTAGAAATCTAAAGAGGTAGTATGAAGTTTAAATGAAGATATAAACCTTTATATTTAGAAATGTGATATTTCGGGGTAGGAGGGAATCATATGAGTATCATAAATCGTTCTATTATTAGAAGTTTTAAAAGTGCTGTTAATACGGTTCAAACGTTTCCAGTCTCTATCATTAGTGCATTTGCTTTTGCTATTGTAACAATTATTCGGATTCAGATTGATTGGCCAGAACAAGAATCTTATAACTTCCTATTTAATTGTTTACATTTATCATTAGCAACCAGTGCAGTTTTTGGATTGGCATCTATTACAGCCGTACAGAGTCGGATTAATCAAAATAAGGCATTTATATTGGCTAATTTATTGAGTGTTTTTATAGCACTTATAACCTTTGTAGGATTGTATTTTATAGGAAGAGAAACGAGTGATTATAACTTTGACTATGTTTCTGAGTTAGCAAGTGCTAGAGTGACAATTCTGATTGTTGTGAGTTTAATTGCATTTATATATTTTGCAGGGTATCCAAATGAGCAATCAGATTTTTCGAAAGCATTATTTATGTTTCAAAAAGCATTTGTAATCGCTGGTATTTATGGTCTTGTTATAATGAGTGGTACTTATAGTGTTGCAACTGCTATTAGATTATTATTATATAGAAACATTAGCAGTGATGTTTATTTATACTTAGGTACTATTGCGGGTTTTATTGCATTTGCAATATTTGTTGGCTATTTTCCCGATTTCAGAAAAGGAACAGAAGATTCTCATAGGGAAATAGCTCAAAATCAATCTAGGTTTATTGAAATTCTTTTTGAGTTTATTATGATACCTATAGCTTTAGCATTAACTGTTGTTCTTTTGATTTGGGCAGGAAAAGCTATTGTGACAGGCACATGGCCAGAATTTAATATTATTTCAGGCATTGTCATCAGTTATATGTTTGGTGGTATTTGGCTTCATTTGATGGTAACTCACTTTCATTCAAGTTTAACAACTTTTTATAAAAGAGTGTACCCAATGGCAAGTTTAGTAATTTTGATGTTTGGATTATGGTCTTTTCTTTTAAGATTAAATGAATCAGGACTTAAAATTCAAGAGTATTTATTTGCATTAATTTGGCTTACAGCTGTGCCTATTGTAATTTTGCTATTTATTAAAAAAGATAAAGCACATTCTTTATTGGCATTATTGATATGTATAATGTCTATGGTATCAATTTTACCTTTAGTTGGTTATGATCAATTGCCAGCAAGATTTGAAGTCAATTATTTAGAGAAGATTTTAGCAGAATAAGGTATTCTTGTTAACAATAAAGTGATA
>JABXKX010000211.1 GCA_013619035.1 Peptostreptococcaceae bacterium | reverse complement strand
CCTATTGTAGTAAAACCCGAGTTTTTTCCGCCGATTATTCGGCGTTTTACATTTTAATATTAAACCAAACCATTTGTATAGCTGATTTCAACGGTTTAGACAAAAAAATAACAAACTACACTTTTTAAGTGTAGTTTGTTTATTCGTAAAACCTCTGATTTTCTTGATTATAAGGCGCCCGTTTTTGGGCGAAGCGCTCATTTTTCGGCATGGTATTTTTACTAATTAGTTAACCACAATGTTACTTTGTCCTTATTTTTTGAATCATTTATTTCATACGTCATAATTGAAAATGAAACAATATCATTACCATTTTCATTTTGAGTAATATACTCTTGCGCCGCATGATAACTATCTAATTCAGTTACACCAGCTTCATAAGTATCATCATATCTTAATTCAACTAAAACATCATGATCGGAAAGTTTGTTCATATCAGAAGCCACTTTTTTTAGATAAGCTGTCAATTGTTCACGTTTAAATAAAGTAATATTCAAAACACTTGTCAAACTTTCATTCTCTACATTTACTATTACGTGAAGTGTTGTTTCTTCTTCTTCAATAGTAATCGACTCAACATCAAATGACTTACTACCAAACTCTGCATCTAAAAATCTTTTTTCTAAAGCTTCAATGGTATCTTGATAAATAGTTACTTCCTCTTCTATTTCAGGTATGATTACCTCTTCTACTGTTTCAGAATTCTTTGTCGCTATCTTAAGACCTGTTACAGATGACCATGATAAGCCCCATCCAAATTCTTCAACAGCAAATCGCCATGTCATTGGAAAATAAGTGACATTCTTATAAACGATTACAGGGTGTGCTTCTTCATTGTTATTGATCATTTCACCATTTACTGAAATATCATAATCAGCAATTCTAGCTTTAACAGTTGAACCAAGTAGATTTTTAGAACCTAAAAATCTTTGATCTAAATTTCGTTTAGCGATTTTTTTCCCAATTGTTAATCCTTGTGAATTACTAAAAGTTAAATCTAAACCTAATGTTGATAAATAATCAGATGTTAATGGAAAATAAGTAATATTATTATACACTAGTGCTGGATATTGACTTTCTTCCGTTAATATCTCTGTATCATTTACATATATATCAAATTCTACTATAGTCACATCAACTACTTCTGTTTCACCAAATACCAATGGGCTAAATGCCATCAATATCATTATCATCATAATCCCTATTTTAAATTTCATATCCCCATCTCCTTTATATAATAAACTCATTATTTGCATTTAGAAAGATTCAGACAAAAAAAACGAGTAACTGGCTACCATCTATTTCTAGGAAGGTCCTTTAGTTTTGCGTCTCAAGTTTTCACTTGGTTTGCCTTTTTCTTCATATACTATTCTATCATCATTTCACGTATTGTAATCTATTCTCACTAAAATAGTGACCTTAGTCCTATACGATTGGGACCAAAGCTCTCCTATACTTTTCCTTATTGTTGAATTTAAATACTTTTTTGACTAATTAATCCGCAAAAATGCTCTATTCACTACGATTTTTCCTTAAATGAAATTGTAAGTTCCGTTTTTAACCCCATTACGGAAGTTAGTCTTGCAAGACAGAAGTTACTATTGCATTCGTTTCCTTTATACTAATATAGATATCTATCCATAATGGATAGGAGATATACTATGTTAGATAATAAAAAAATTAAAGGTAAACATTTAACAATTCATGATAGAACGTTTATTGAAGATGCACTTACAGCTGGTCACACATTAAAAGATATCGCAGATCGTCTTGGTAAAGACACGAGTACTATATCAAAAGAAATAAAAAAGAACAGGATTCGTAAAGAAAGTAAACATGAATTTTTAGGCGGTTGTATCAATCGAAGCAAATGTCGGAAAAAACATTTGTGTAATGATGCTTGTGAGATACTTTGTAAAAAATGTACGACACGTAATTGCTATAGATATTGTCCTGATTTTACATCAAAGACCTGTGAGAGAATAATGAAGTTTCCTCATGTTTGTAATGGTTGTGAAACTAAAACGACATGTAAGTTACATAAGTATAGATACAGTACTAAACACGCTGAAGCTAGCTATAGAGATAAACTAGAAACATCGAGAAGTGGCATAAATATAACCAAGAGCGAATTAGAAGCGTTGGATAGATTGATTTCCAGAGGATTATTTTAAACAAACAAATGAAGACGATGTCCATCTTCTATACCTGCAATTGTAACAAGACCTAATGATTGAATCTACTTGTTCATCTTCATCATCTTCTTTAAATAACAAACATTTTTCTGCTGCTCGTCTTGAAAAGTCATAATCATCTTGTCCATATTTAAATTTTTTTTTATTATTTATTAAGTCAAACATCAGTACCTTCTTAACTGTTCTTTTTTGCAATTGGCATAACCTGCTTCAGTTTGAAAAACGGGTAAAACACGTTTATGAAACATCAATACAGATTTTACTTTACCAGAGACATAAACACGACCCTCTTCAAGAATGATAAACGTCTCATGAAGCATGACCTCGTCAATTTTCAGCTGAATCTTTAGTTCTTCTACAGTATAGTAACCTTCTACAATTTTATGTTTCCCTTTGAATCTGCCATCATGTCCAGATAACCTCAATCCTATACCAGCAAGAGCACCAATTATACCATCCCCAGTACCACCATATTCATTTAAAAAGATTTCCTGTTCCTTTGCCAACTTGTAAGCTTCAGATTTTGTAATCACTTCTACTTTTGTCCGTTTGCCATAGTTAATAACCGTTTGAATATCTATCTTTTTTATATCACAAATGCATAATCCTGGATCAGAAGTATCCGCTTTTTCATGTTTCAAATGTTCTTCAAATGCATAAAGCATATCATTATAATAATCACTTTGATGTAAGTTCACTTCAAAACACATAGAACTGTTATGTGACGTATAAGGAATTCTATCATCTACAAAAAGTTGATGCCTAGATACTGCAGAAGTCGTTCCAAATCTTTTTTCATTAACAATCCCACATAGTTCTTCTGCAATTTCTCCAGTGCCTTTTGAATCTAAATCATCTGTATCGTCTATACATACTAATAGTCTCACTCGCGGTCATCCTTTCTAATTCTCATGCCATCGCCATCTAAAATCTCTTTTATCATTTCATCTGTAACGTCTAAATCAAAAAATGTCTTGTAGAAATATTTCATTTCATTTTCTAAATCCATATCCTCAAATAAATCCGGGTACATCATTTTTGAAGTATAAAGCATTACCAAAGGAATCTCCAAGGAATTAGGATGTCCCCATCTTGTAATACCTACAGGTAACATATACACCTGATTTGTATTCACAGCTTTTAGTGATTGCCACTTAGAATCCTTCAAAATATAATCGTCTACGCCATTTTCATTCACGAAAATAACCTCAGGATCCCATGCCAATATTTGTTCTAAAGAAGCATAATAATCATTTGAGACAAACTTTAAGTCTCCTTGAGTAGAAACCAAATCAAATCCAGCTATTGTAAACCACTCTTCAGACATAGAACCTTTTGGATCTGTTCTTGTTGCCTCATTTATCGAGTGAAAAACCGTGATTTTTTCATCTATACCTTGGGTTCTGTTTTCAATTTTATTAACCATCTCATTATAATAATCAATATACAATTGTGCTTTTTGCTCTTGATGATAAACCTCTCCTATCATTTTAACCATATATTGTTGTTCTTCTATAGAATCAAATGTTATGGCTAAATACGGGATATGAAATTTATCTAGCTTATCCGTTTCTCTTTCATTTAATGCGATATCTGTATTAATAAAAATAACATCTGGTTTGTCTTTTAACAACTCTTCAATATTAATACTACCACCGTTTTTGGGTTCTGTTGCATCTAATATTGAAGGAACCATCTGAGTTAACAACAAATCTCTTTTTAAGCCAGAGGTAACAGAAACAATCTTCTCACCCTCGCCTAGTAACACACTTGTATGACCTGAGATGGCATAAATAGCGCCAACTTTATTAATTTCTAAAGGAACTTCAACAGAACGTCCTAAACAGTCTATAACTGTTCTTGTTTCAATTTCTTCTGCCTCTTGTTGGCAGCCAATTAAGGCAACAACAATCAGTAAAATTAATATGTATGTAAATATTTTTTTCATCACTCAACCTCTTTTGTGTATAAAGGCAATACATGTCTAAATACATCTTTTGAATTCTGATATTCAATCACCTTGGATTCAATTTGGTATATTTCATTTAGAGTCTCTTCGGTTAACACCTCATCAGGGGCTCCTGATATGGTAATATCACCTTCTTGTATAAATGCAACTTGTGTTTTTATGCCTTGATTATGAAAATAAAACGCATGGTTTGGAAAATGTGTGGCCATAATAATGGTACGTCCTTCTTTTTCTACCAGTGCTTTCATCATTTCAAGAATTAAGAGCTCGTTTCTATAATCTAAATGAGCCGTTGGTTCATCCATTAAAATATAATCACTCTTTTGTGTTAGTGCTCTAGCAATCATAACGAGTTGCCCTTCACCGCCACTGAGCTCTGTATATTTTCTGTCTTCAAACTCTTTCATGCCTACAAAATCAAGGGCTTCTTTTGCAATTTTTATATCCTCTTGAGTGGGTTTGCTAAAAGGTTTAATATGACATGCTCTGCCCATCGTCACCATATCAAGTACCTTATATGGAAAAGAAGTACTTTGCTTTTGAGCGACATAAGACAAATTCGAAGCCCGTTGTCTAGCATCCAATGTTTTTATATCCAGTCCATCTATGGTCACGTTACCTTTATACTGATGATTAATCCCCAATAAACAATCCAACAAAGTTGATTTACCAGCACCATTTGGACCTAATAAACAAAGTATTTCACCTTTTCTAGCTTCTAAGTGTATATCCTTTAATATTGGTTTTTCATCGTATGCAAAAGACAAATTCTTTATTTGTATCATAACCAAGCACCTGCCTTAGTTTTCTTTAATAAGTAAATATAAAATGGTCCACCAATCAATGCAGTCAATATATTAAGTGGCAATTCGCCCCCTGTTAATATTCTTCCTAAAACATCTATAAATAACAACATAAATCCACCTAAAGCGATGGAGACTGGCAATAATTTCTGATTGTCATTACCAACCAACATTCGACCAATATGGGGAATGACAAGACCAATCCAACTGATGATACCACAAACCGCAACAGCACCCGCAGTTGCCAATGAAGCACATACGATGATAAGACCTCGATAAAATTTTATATTGATGCCTAGTGATTGGGCTTCTTTTTCACCCATACTCAAAACATTAATACGCCATCTTACCAATACCAAACCTGTAACTCCAATAATCATCGGAAAACCGGATATCAAGATTTCTTTATAACTCGCATTGGCTAAACTTCCCATCATCCAAAAAATTATCGATGGCAATTCATTATAAGGATCCGCAAGATACTTTAAAAATGAAATCAATGAAGAAAATATGGATGAGACAATGACGCCACCAAGTACCAATAAAATAGTTGACGTATAATTATTGATTTTACCGACTCTTACACTGATCATAACTGCAATCATACTAAAAACAAATGCCAATATATAAATTGAAAAAACATTGCTAAAAAGTATAATGGCAAGTGCCGCACCGAATCCTGCTCCTGAACTCACTCCAAGCAAACTAGAATCTACCAACGGATTTCTAAAAAGTCCTTGAAGTGCCGCACCACTAATACCTAAACTCCCTCCTACCATAATAGCAAGTATAGCCCTTGGCATTCTTACATCCCAGATCAAAGAAAAATCCGTTGCACTTATTTCTTGATTCGTATGAAATACCCCTTTTGAAATAACTTGAAAGACCGTCTTTATATCAATAGGATATCTTCCGATGAACAATGAGACAATCAATCCAATAATAGGCAATAAATAAATTAGATACCGCTTATGCTTTAACATGCTTTCTCTTTCTACTAAATAATCCGGCACCGATTAATAGTGCTGCTGCTACCAACAATAGTATAGTTGTCACACTCAATACACCACTACCTTCAGTATGGAAGTTAAGCTTTATATCCTCAGCAATTTCAGAACCGTTTTTACTCATGAATCCTTTTTGAATCACAAGTGTATATGCGGTTGCTTCTTCTAAAGCATTTTCAACCTTTACATGAATAATTCTCTTCATTTCTGGTGCCACTTGATCATCAGCCATTTCAATAACAACTGGTACTTTATTACCTTTGTCATCTAACATGTGAATTAATGCTTCATTATGATCTTTTACTTTCATATTGATCACATTATTGGTGAAAACCAGTTCAATCTCTGGTGTAACACTCACATCTTTCTGTCCCTCTTCAACAGAAGAAGTATCCAATCCTAATTGTTTACCTTCAGCGAAGGTTGGTAATACTATCAAACATAGTATCAACATAATCAAACCTGTTTTTTTCATTATTCCCCCTAAAAATCCAAAAAAAAACTTCCAAAAAAAAGATGGAAGTCCGACCGTTGTTCTCGTCTTCTTTCCACACTGGGAGGCGTATCAATTTCTTGGTACACCCATCGGTGCACAAACCATAGTTTCCCTTAGGTCTGTACACTCGAAGCACTTATTATATTCACTTTACACAATAATAACTTTTATGTCAATTTGAAACATCCGGATTGGTCATTTTATGCGATGTTTCATCTTTATACTGTTCATCTAATTTTTTTAAATTTAACCTGCGACCTTTTAAGTGGTGATCAAAAAATTCTAAGATATAATCTTCTTGCATCGTTTGGCTATCATCTGATGTGTAACCTATCAATTCAAGAACTGGTGACAACTTATGAACCAATGTAAAATCTTGATGTCCGGCCTTATTTATTTCATAAATCGTTTCAGTTACTTTGCTCAAATTTTGATTGTTTGCTGATTCTGACCATGCTTCACTTCTGAAAAATAGGTTTGGAACCGTTAGAGATTTATCAATTTCTATTGGTTCTACCCACGCATCTAATCCAATAATTGCATCCACATCATTTTCTAAAGCATATAATACACTGGCTCCTGCACCAGTTGAATGGCCTAGTAAAGCCAATTTATCCACTTCCAAATGATTCTTTAAAATGGGATGATTCTGATTCAAATTCGGTATTTCTTCTATCACACTTGCAATATCATCTCTATAGGCCTCAATCAATTCATCTGCATATTTCAAGAGATCATCATTATCAAGTAAACTATTATCTATTTTTATCACACGACCATCTTGTAGTTTTGTCATCGCTGCACCATAAGTATGATCTAATGCTATTACAATATAACCATTACTCGCAAGATGTTCAGCAAAATTCAAATGTAGATTTCTAAAACTAGACCACCCATGCGACAGAACAACAATTGGAAACTCGCCTTCCGTCATAACTACGTCTTCATAACTGTGTGTTTTAACATGATTTAATTGATCCATCATAAATGGCAACATATGAAACTGTGTTGCAAATGCACGTGTTGTTTCTTTACCATCAATCATCCATCTTGCAGGTGATTTGTCTTCCGTTGAGTCTGCGGGGTACCATATCTGGACCGGTAATTCTCGTATTTCATCATAAAAAATTCTTGAATCATCCATAACACTTAGTCTTGTTGTCCCAATAATATATTGACCCGTTGGTTCATCTAAGACTGGCGTTGGAAAGATAACCAACAATGCACTGGAGAGGAAAAAAAACGATACCAATACAATTTTAAATACTGCTTTCAGATTTAATTTATAAAACAATATCCACATAATAGGCATCAGATATAATAGTGCGGATTGCCATTTATAACCTTCATAAAGTAGTTGAAGTGATAGGATAATCAAACCGAACAACAACCATCCTATCATGACATCAAATTCTCTTTTTAAAAAGACCATACAAAATGAAATAACACCCATGATTGTCCATAATAAAAAATCAAATAAACTCATAAACACCTCTAATTAAACAATGCTCTAATTTCATCTTCTGATAAGCCCGTAATGAAAGTTTCCCCTGGTTGTATCACTTGATTGATCATTGCTTTTTTCTTCTCTTGTAGTTCATATATCTTTTCTTCTATAGTACCTTTTGTGACAATCTTAATCACATGGACTGTTTTATCTTGTCCAATTCTATGAGCACGATCGGTTGCTTGATCTTCTACTGCAGGATTCCACCATGGATCACAGTGAATAACAGTATCCGCTCCTGTTAAGTTTAGGCCTGTACCTCCAGCTTTTAGCGATATTAAAAAGACTGGTTTTTTACCTTCATTAAACTCATCTACTTTTTTACCTCTTTCAATGGCTTTTGTCCGACCGTCAAGGTAGAAATATTCTAGACCTTCTTCTTCTAACAGCACTTTTACTTTTGCGAGCATGCTGGTAAATTGAGAGAATATCAATACACGATGTCCACCATCAATAAGTTCCTCAAGAAGTTCCTTTAGAAGGTCCAATTTAGCACTACTGCCTTCATAGTCGTCCATAAATAATCCAGGATCTAAACAAATCTGTCTCAGTCTTGTAAGTGCTGCCAAGGTTTTCATCTGACTTTTTCTGTAACCTTCTTCTTTATAGGACTCTTTTAATTCTTCTTTTACACGTTCAAGATAAGCCATATACACTTTTTTCTGATCATCATTTAAATCAACAATGATTTTATTCTCAATTTTAGCCGGTAATTCTTTAAGTACATCCCCTTTAAGTCGTCTCATAATAAATGGTTGAATCATATAACTCAAACTTGTAGGTTCATTATTTTTCATAGGAATTTCATACTTCGTTCTAAACTTATTCATATTACCTAAATAACCTGGCATTATGAAGTCAAAAATAGACCATAACTCTAAAACTCTATTCTCTATAGGCGTACCTGTTAAAGCAAATTTTCTTTTAATATTAAGTGATTTAATCGCTTTTGCCGTTTTCGACATAGGATTTTTAATATGTTGCGCCTCATCAATAATACAGATATCGAGTGGTAATGTTTCGTATAATACTTGATCATTTCTAACCATTGCATACGAAGTAATCAATAGATCATACGATTCAATTGCTTCCAGTTTTGTTGTACGTTGTTTCTTATTCCCATCAACAATTAAAGCTTTCATCTCTGGATAGAACTTATTGATTTCATTCATCCAGTTGTAAATTAGAGAGGTCGGTGCCACAATCAAAATCTTCTCAGCTTTACCAATGTTAACCTCTGATTGAATATATGATAAGGTTTGAATAGTTTTTCCCAAACCCATATCATCAGCTAAAATACCACCAAATCCATATTTAGAAAGGGTTTTTAGCCAATTAAATCCTGCATGTTGATAAGGTCTTAATGTTGCATTTAAACCTTCAGGTAAATCGTAATGTTCTTGTTCTGGCGCTTCAACAATTTGTTTTAATTTTTCATCTAAGATAGCGGTTTGTCCAAGTGTCTCATTGAAATAATACGCGAGATACGTTGGTAATCTTTTTTCACCGTTATCAAAATCATGACCCGTTAAGTCTAAATCATTTAGAACATAACTGATATCACCAAACAATGGATCATCTAACGTCAAATATGTCCCATCACTGAGTCTATAGAACTTCTTTTCCATCTTTATATGATCTATTAAATGTTCTACTTCTTTAGGATCAATACCCTCAACTGAAAACTTAAAGCTGAAGAAATCTCCAGACTCTTCCAAAGTAGAATGTACAGACAATTGTTCTTTTTCTCTGACTTCCAATTTATTAAAAGCATCAGAATAGAATATTTCCACAGAGTCACGCAAAATGGGTAATCTTTCTACCAAAAAATTATATATGTCTTCATCATTATCCATATAATAACCGTCTTTTGAAACTTTGAACGCAGAAGATTCCATAATATGCATAATTTTATTTTCTTGTTTCAAATCTCGCAGAATAATATGATCCTCATCTTTATTCTCCATATCTTTAAAGGTATCAAAAGTATGATCGCCATAAATATACTTTAAATCCGCATAGATCACATGATGTTGTTGATCCAAGTAAAGTTTACTTTTACAGGGGTATTTGACCAATTTCTTTTCAAGTGCTTCATCTACTACAATATTCGATGTTCTTTCTAATACTGGATACATGTATGACATAAAGCCATTGATTTCTTCTTTTGTGATACTCAGACCTTCATAGTGATGTGTCAGCATTTGAAAAAGTGGATACAATTCTTTTTTCTGTTGTTCTGAAATGATATATAACTTTTCATCACGTTTTAAAACTCTGCAATCTTCAGTCAATGGTTCGAAAGATTTCAGTCCTTTTAAATTCAATTGAAAATTATCCGTTTTCTGTTCAATCACAAAGTCACTTAAGATATCTTCTTCGAAAATGCTAACTTCAGTTGTACAGTCCCTTAATTTTAGAGTCAGTGGTTTATGAATCAGTTGTAACAACTGAATCAAATGGAAATCACTTAGATAAATATCTTTTGTATCAATATTTTTATACTGGTTCTGTCTTTCATTGAAGTTTTTATAACTTTCCAATATGCCTTTTAAGAATTCGAAAATTTGAATATCTTCTGATACAAAACTATGTAAGTAAGGTTCATAAGTAAATTTCTTACCAAAAGCATAACTCTTATGAATATGGTCTAAAAAATGTTTTGGTTCTTTTAGAACATACATGTTTTCCAATCCAATTTTTATGGTCAAAGAAGCTTCTAAATTATGATGAATGGTTAAAATATACTCTACTTCTAAAGGTTGATATCCACTGATATCTTCAAAATCCTGATCCATATAATAATCAATCACATCTTCTAAACCAACGGTTTCAGGTTCTATGTTGATGTTAAACTTAGCGTATAAAAGTGTTGCAATAATATGTTTACAAAATCCAGGATATTCATGGTAAGCTCTACAATCACAATAGGCATCATCAACAAACCCTTCATCTAGTCTGATATCAATGTGATAAGATTCAGAACCATCTACTTTTGCATAAAGTCTTTCTAACTCCGCATCATATTGGCATCTGACGACTTTATTATTCTTATAATAATCGTTGCCTCGTTTAAAAACTGCCAAAGATGTTGCAGCCCTCATGATGTCTTGTATCTCTAAATTAAGCATTTTATTTTCCAATCTCTAATTTTTTCAGCTTATACTGTAGTGTTTGACGTGGCAATCCTAATACCTTAGCAGCTTGAGTGATATTGTCACTAGATGCCTCCATCGCTTTTACAATCATTTGTTTTTCTACTTGTTCCAAAGCAGCTTTTAAGTTTAAATCATCACTTCTAATTATAAATTCATCTTTAATTTCATGTTTGGCTATAGCAGCTGGTAAATCCATTACCCTGATAGTTGTACCATCTAATATATGCATGGCGCCTTTTATAACATGTTCGAGTTCACGAACATTACCTGGCCATGAATAACTCAAAAATAAGGATTCTACTTTTTTTGTGATGCCTTTGATCTGTAAGTATAATGTGTCATTAAATTTATTAATAAAATACTTGGTTAAAAGCATTATATCGTCTTTACGCTCTCTAAGAGGTGGTATTTCTAGTGAAATGGTATTTAGTCGGTAGAATAAATCTCGTCTAAGCTTACCATCTTCAACTGCAATTAATGGCTCTACATTGGTTGCAGAAATGACTCTAACATCAATTTTCCTCGTTTTTACATCACCAATACGTCTAATTTTGCCTTCTTGTAAAACTCTCAGTAACTTTGCTTGAAGCTCCATAGGCATGGAATTGATTTCATCTAAAAATAAGGTGCCACCATTGGCAATTTCAAAAAGACCTGGTCTGTCTACAGAACCTGTGAAACTACCCTTTTGTGTACCAAATAAAATACTTTCTAAAAGCGTTGATGGCAACGCAGCACAGTTTTGTGCAATAAAAGGGGCTTTAGCTCTAGTCCCAGCATTATGTATACTTTGTACCAACAACTCTTTACCAGTACCTGTTTCACCACTTACAAGTAAATGCATCTCACTTCTCGATGCTCGTGTTGCTCTACTTTTAAGACGTTGCATTTTTGGTTCTTTGGATATAATATCTGAAAATGTAAAAACAGCATCATCGTCAATTACTTCAGAATCTCTTCGAATGGTTTTTTCTCGAAGTGTATGTACTTTTTCAGACAATGCTTTCACATTGGTGATATCTTTTGAGATTTCAACTGCACCAATGGTAATGCCTTCTCTAATAATTGGCAAGGTAGTATTTAATGTATGAATACTCTTACCTTTGTAAGTGGAATATTCTTGTTCAAAATCATATATAGCCTGACCAGAATTTAATACTCGTAAAAGTGTTGAGGTCTCAGCGGTTAATGAAGGATATATTTCTAACAGATGTTTGCCAAGAGACTCGGTGATATTGATATCATCTTGAATAGCAACTGGTCTATTAGAAAAAATTAATTCCCCTTTCCCATTAATTGCTTGAACGCCATTTGAAATATTATCTAGTACAATATCGATTATTAAAGGTTCGTATATACTATTCATCATTAGCCCTCTCTAACACCATCAAACAAGTATTTAACAGTCGATAAATACCACCTAAATCAGATTTTGTTAGTTGTCTATAAACATACCCAAAATCTAACTTTTCAAAAGTCTCTATCATTTCTTTTTCAAGTCCATCTGATAGGTTTAACTCTTTTAATGAACATATCAGTTCATTTGTTTTTTTGACTAAAGGCAAAAAGTAACGAGTTATTTCACCTTCTGTCATCTGCTCATCATACAATCTATTTCGAATCATTCTCATACGTTTTGTTTCGTTAGATTTTAATTCACATGGTGTGATTTCCAAAAGTTTTTCTGTGATATATAGGTTTAAATGACCATTTATAATAACCACTTCCTGTATCAATTCATGTGTTTTTAAATCTCGGATTAATTGATCTTCATCAAGCCGATGACGCAAAAGTACTTGAGATGTGTAATCCCCGTGTGAAACTTTCTTAGGAAGACTGAGCGACACCTCTCCTTGGAAGTCTTGTTTTATTAAAGCTTCTTTCAAGATCTCTTTTATGAGTTTCATGATCTGACCTTTATCATCAAATGATTATGACTACTTGATAAATGTTCTAATACCATTTGATACTCTATTTCTAAATATCCTGATTGATTAATGGCATCAATATTAGACTTTAAATTTAATGTTGTAACGTTCATGTCAAAGTCACCATAAGCTGTTTTATAAACCGATGTCATCGGTTGCTCCAGATCAAAAATAATTTTTGAGTTGGTATCTCCAAAACGAGTCATGGTGATGGTATTATTAGAAAGTTTTAACATGGTTTTGCATCCTGCCATCCCGGATACTTCGGATTCAAAGTAAATAATAAAAATACTACCATTTTTTTCGTATAACTCTGCTTCAGTCATCATTTCTATGGTTTGATTCTCACCATCTATCTGTTCTATCTCTGATTTTATATCTATTATTATCGAATTCATAAGGTCTCCTTTTATCGTATTTATCTCACTCTTCATCTTAACCTATATTACTCATTTATTCAATTTTAGTCATCATTCTTTTTTGATAGAAAACAAATGATCCAATGGCTCAAAAAAGATAGTAGACATTAAGTCTACTATCTTAATT
>JABXKX010000552.1 GCA_013619035.1 Peptostreptococcaceae bacterium | reverse complement strand
TTTGCTGCGGAGTCAGAAAATGTTATTGAAAATGCAAAAAAGAAAATAGAATCCAAAAAATTCGATTTGATTGTTTGTAATGACATTTCTCAAAAAGATGCTGGTTTTAAAAGTGATACCAATATTGTATCGATGATATCAAAAGAAGGTGTTGTAGAACACTACGAAAAAATGTTAAAGAAAGATATAGCGAAAATTATACTAGATAAAACTATAAAGTAAGTGGTGATGCGATGTATGCACAGGTCATCTTAACAAAACATTCAAAGGCCATTGATATGGCCTTTACTTATAAGATACCCGAAAAATTTGAGGATTCAATACAAGTAGGTCATAAGGTTATTGTGCCGTTTGGTATTGGTAGCAATTTAACTGAGGCTTTTGTGTTATCTGTAACAGAAACAACAGAACAAAAAAGATTAAAAACGATTCATCAAATCGTAAAAGATTTACAATTAACCTTATCACAGGTTGAGATGATCTCCTGGTTGAAGACGACCTATCTATGTACCTATAGTGAAGCGTTATCAACTATTATCCCCTCTAAAACAAAACTCATAAAAAACGTAACTTATAAGTGGGTAGGTACAAATGAGGGTTTAACCAAATCTCAACAGGAAATCTATGAATTCCTAGGTGATCATAGAGATGAAGCGGAAATTGTATCCATAGGATGGATGAACCGTTTGAGACCTTTGATAAAAAAGGGATTGATTACTAAAAGAGAATTCTTTCAATACGATATGAAAACGCAATACAAAACTGTAGCGTGTTCCAATATAGATGATTTGGAAGCGGCTCTAAAAAAACTGTCTAAAAGCGCAAAGAAACAAAGAAAAATTCTTGAGTTTATAGATGAAGTTAAGTCTTGTGATGTTTCGGTACTGAATAGAGAACTTAAATGTACGAAGAAAATATTGGATAAGTTTGTTGAAGAAGGTTTGGTTTCTGTTATCAGTGTTGAGAAGTTCAGAGCACCGGAAATTCTAAATAAAGACCATCAAAAACGGAGTTATCCCCTTAATTATGATCAAAATGTAGTATTTGATCAGATTATGTTGGACTTAGATCATACACATAAGTATTTACTCCATGGTGTAACAGGCAGTGGTAAAACAGAAGTTTATTTAACATTGGCAGAAGAAATTTTAAATAGGGGACAACAAATCATTATTTTAGTGCCTGAAATTTCTTTAACGCCTCAAATGGTTGGTAAATTCATCAAACGGTTTGGTAACCAAATCGCAATTATGCACAGTAAAGTATCGCCTGGTGAACGTTATGATCAATATAAAACCATCCAAAATGGAGAAGTGAATATTGTGATTGGTGCAAGATCTGCGATATTTTCGCCCTGTAATAATTTGGGGATGATTATTCTAGATGAAGAACATGAAAATACTTACAAATCGGATAATAACCCAAAGTATCATACGGTAGAGGTGGCGGAGTATTTAGCTGACTCATTGAATATTCCTATGGTGCTTGCTTCAGCAACACCGAGTTTAAATAGCTATCAGAAAGTATTAGATAAAGATTATCAGCTCCTAGAAATGATGAATAGGTACAATCAACAGCCACTGCCACATGTCCACCTTGTGGATATGAGAGAAGAACTCTTAAGTGGTAATAAGTCGATGTTTTCGGAACTTTTAATTGAAAAAATTCATGAACGATTAGAAAATAAAGAACAAGTTATTTTATTTTATAATCGAAAAGGTTTTTCAACCTTTGTTTCATGTCGTATGTGTGGTTATGCTTTAAAGTGTCCAAGGTGTGATATTGCACTCACTTATCATCAAAAAGATCAAACTGCAAAGTGTTCTTATTGTGATTATCAAATAAAAGTGCCTAAACATTGTCCAGAATGTGAGAGTCATTATTTTAAGTTTTTTGGAGCAGGTACAGAAAAGATAGAACATATGCTTCATGATTTCTTTCCAGAGGCTCGTATCGGAAGGTTGGACAGTGAAAGTACTCGTAAAAAAGGTGAGTTAGAAAAAATTATTGATCAAGTTGAACGACTTGAAATAGATATATTAATTGGTACACAGATGGTTACTAAAGGCTTGGACTTTAAGAATGTCACTCTAGTAGGGGCCTTGTCGGCTGATATGAGCTTGAATTTGCCGGATTATCGTGCACCTGAAAAAACGTTTCAGCTGTTGACTCAAGTAGCTGGAAGAGCAGGTAGAGGAGAAAAATCAGGCGAGGTTGTTGTTCAGACCTATGTGCCTGAACATTATGCGATTACTGCTGCAGTAACACAGAATTATCATCAGTTTTTTGATGAAGAAATACAAATTAGACAATTGTTTAATTATCCGCCATATACAGAGATTGTGAATATTCTTTTGATTGGCGAAACCGAAAAAAACACCATAGATTCAGCACATAATTTATGTCATGAGTTGACCCGTTTTATCCACAAAAGAATTAAGCCGGATGCTATTGAAATCTTAGGGCCAAACCCTGCATTATTTCAGAAATTAAATAACAAGTATAGATGGCAAATTATCTTAAAGTTTGATAAAATAGATATGGTTCTTATGCGAAATATATTACACTATGTATGTATTCAGCATAGAGATAAGGT
>JABXKX010000042.1 GCA_013619035.1 Peptostreptococcaceae bacterium | reverse complement strand
CTCCTAGGTAATTAGCCGCACCATCAGGTAGTTTTGCATTTTAGCAATGTACTTGTATTACATGTTTTATTCTGTAATACTTATTTAAGATTATTAATAAAGAGGAGATATATTATGCATGTGGCCTTAATGGTCGACAATTTAGA
Source organism: Peptostreptococcaceae bacterium (assembly GCA_013619035.1). The sequence continues at coordinate 2,450 of JABXKX010000042.1, read as the reverse complement.
AGAATCTCTTGAATTTTATGAAACTATTACAGAGCTGACAGTTGACCGACGCTTTAAAGCAGGATCTGGAGAGGTTGCATTTTTGACAAACGGTGATGGAGCAACTGAGATTGAACTTATTTGTATGCCGGAATGTCAGAAGTTTGAAGGCAAAGGCATGTTCATTTGCTTTAAAACGGATAAACTGGATGAAATGCATAAACTTGTGCAGGACAAAGGATTTAAACCTTCCCCTATACAGCACCCTGATGATCAAACCCGTTATTTCTATGTCTATGACCCTAATGGCGTTTCCGTACAGTTGCGGATCTATCCTGAGTAGTTCTTATTTCTAATGTTTCTGAAATAGAAAAATCAGTGCTTTGTTAGAAAGACACTGATTTTCATCAACCTGATGCCAGCATCAGATGCTGGTCTTTTGATTTATTTTACTTAATAGGTTACTTTCATTAGTAATGAAATTGATACAATCTTCAAATTTAAGATATCACCCTCCTCCAGCTAAAGGTATAATTCTTATTGCATCATATTTTTTAATTATATAGTCGTTTTTTTCTAAACTGCTTAATATTTCATTATTAACTGTAATAATCTGAGCATTTCCTTTCAATGGCAATATTTCTTCATTATCATTAATTTCTTCTAATAACTCTAAGATAGAAAAATTTTTTCTCCAGTTCAGCTTAGTATCATTTACTTTAAACATAATATAATCCCTCATAAAAAGTAGATTTTGGACTCTAGAGAGATGTAATATTATGTCTCTAGAGTCCGTTATATATCACTAATTTGTTAATTGCTGCTTTTATAATGCTGCAAGAATATCAGATTATTTTGTGGCCTGTGATTCTTCTTCACTTACCTCATATTTCATTCCGCTTGCTGGAGCTATTTCATTATAAAAGAAATCTGGTAATCTATCGTCTTCTTTAGTAAATCCAGCCTTATCATTGAAATCGAATTCCATTTTTAATGTCTCGGCGCCAATATTCAAAATTCTCTCAACATCAAAAGTTTCTCCATATAATCCAGTCATTGCATCTGCAACAGCAGTTAAACCATCCTTATCAGAAGAAATTGCAAACCATGCCATTAGACAAATCATATTATCACACACTGTAACACCGATTCTTGAATCTTTTAGTATACCAGCGATACCTACAGTCGCTTTATGGTCAAAATCTGATTCGAGTAATGTGTTTAATGTTGTATGATCTGCACCTTGTGGTGATGTTTCATATGCTATCCCCATGCCTTGACTATTTCTAGGTTCGTATGCAGCTAATGCTTGATTCTTAACAATAGGAACTCTCTTTGCGTTTAGATATTTTCCTACAGCCCCAGCACCATCCGCTAAAACTTTTCCAAACTCAGTTTTTTCATACATTTCATTATATAAGTCCATTGCTGCTTGCTTATCACCCCATGGAATCTTGCCTTCATCCATTGCAATAGCTATGGATGAACCTATTTCAATGGTATCAACGCCAATGTCATCACATATTCTGTCTACTTTAGCAAGAAAATCATAATCGTCTATATCACAGTTTGAACCGCATAAACCTATAGTTTCATATTCCAGTCCAGTTGTGACCATATTGCCTTCTTTATCATTATAGACATTCGAGCATCTTATTGTACAACCAGGTTGACATGCAACACCTGTCTTTCCGCCATTCGCCTTAATTTTTGCACTAAATGCCCTTGATTCAAGATTAACTAGTTTTTTAGCTTCTAATTTACTACCGTTAAAATTTCTTACAGGCATTACTGCCAATTCTCCACCTGTCAAATCGACATATCCAGGTGTACCAACCATAGCTAAACCTGCTCCTGTTACTGGATTGCTTTTTAACATGGAAAGAATAGCTTTTTTAGCTTCATTGAATTTGTCTTTATCAGCTATTTCAGGTTTGATTTTCATTTTTGATTTTGCTATGACAACTCCTTTAATCTTCTTAGAGCCAAGTACAGCCCCTATACCACCTCTAGCTGCAGCTCTACCTGGATGGCCAGTAGCATTATCTGTAACTTGTATTGTTGACGCTGTATTTAGTCTTTCACCAGCGATTCCAATTGAAGCTATAGAGATTTTATCATCATATCTCTCATGCATTTTTTCAACAAAACTGTAATTTCCCATGTTTAAAAAATCTTCAGCAGGAATAAGTTCAGGATTTCCTTCTGCATCTATATATAGATAATACCAGCAATTATCCTCTGGCATATCTTCGAAAATAATGCCTTTTATATCGTGTTTTGCCATATGACTTGCAAAACTGCCACCTGCATTGGATTCTTTAATAGTTCCTGTAAGAGGACTTTTTGTTCCTACAGATAATCTGCCTGATGTTGGAATAGGTGTACCTGCAAATAATCCTGTACACATAATAAGCTTATTATCAGGTCCCAATGGATCACATTTAGGGTCAACTTCATCAGTCAGGAAC
>JABXKX010000274.1 GCA_013619035.1 Peptostreptococcaceae bacterium | reverse complement strand
GATATAAACCTCAACGACTTCAAATAGATTCTTGCATCGAGGCATATGAGTATTCTATTGGAAAATAGGACATTTGTCTACTTTGCTATGAATACCCATTTTCTTTTTTGTTAAACATTCACAAAGGTTTTCAATTCAAATCTAAACATATGCTTATAATCTGAAATTTTGTCAAATGGACTTTTTTCATAGTTCATTATAGTAAGAAAACAAGTCCCTTTCAGTTAAGAAAGAGACTTGCTTTTTATTTGCTTATTATAGGGATCAATTTAAAAGGACTTGTCCCTAAATGACTTAACAGTCAGGCTTTTGTGATGCTACAAAACCTGCTTTACCTAAGATCACAACTGACTTCTCAAGATTTTTCTCATTTACAAGAATCATTGGACCTGTACAACCCATACCACTCTCAGCATAGATTGATTCTTTCCATAATGCTTCACATGCTGCATCTAAATCCATGATATCAATACCTGAGATATCTGCAGTAACAACTTCCTTAGGCGGAGCAATTACTTCTTCAGTTGCAACAGGTGCTTCTTTGTGGAAACTTTTTAATACAGCATCTAATCCTGCTGCTTTTGCTTTTTTGAATTCAGCTTTAGCAACACCAATTAAATTACCTTTAGCAAGAGACGCAGCATACTTAATCGCATTAGCAACAACAGGCACACCTGAAGCTCTAGATAGGATTAAGATTGCTTTATCATAATCTATACCAATACCGGGTCCATAACCATAACCTGATGCTTCATAGCTACCACCAGTTGCATAAGATGAGAACATCTTCATCATGATATTACCTGTTAATGTATCTGTCACCATAACGTCTACAGAACCCATTAATAAGTCATTACCTCTCATCACAGAACCGCCATCAGCTCTTTTAGACTCACCGAAGTTAATCTCATAACCATTATCATTTAATTCTCTAAGTGCTCTTTCAACACCACGAGCATTATCTACATTTAAGATACCCACTGTAGGATTTTTATATCCCATAGCTTTAGCAGCAACAATACCATATAAAGCATTTTTAACCATTGCTTCTGATCTATTCGTTGCAGACGTACCAGTAGTTGTTGCGATAAACATTTCTTGACCCACTGCAGGTGTAATAACTCTACCTACTGTAGACACACCAATTGGGAAACTGTAGTGCATAGTCACACATGCTGAAATGTAGCCGCTTTCTAAAAGCTCTTCCATCTTCTTATGCATGTCTGCTTCAGTATTCACTTCAACAACTTCTAACTCAGTCTCTACTTTTGGTCCTATTAAAACAATTTCAAAATCAGCAGCATCTCTAGCAGCTAACTCAGCACCTTTGACTAAGTTATCTGTACCATGCTCACTACCTAAAGTAGTAATACCAACTTTTACTTTTGAACCAAAAGATCCAGTTTCGATTGCGTTAGCAATGTCCATGAAAGTGTTTCCCAACATCTTTTTAATATTTTTTTCAGACATTGTACACTCCTTTATTCAGCTAACATATGCTTAGCAAAATCTCTCATAGCTTCAGCAATCATCTTATTTACTTCTTCTTTTGAAACTGTTGCTTCTTCTTCTACTTGACCTGGGTTTCTTTCTACCATTACAGAAACACCATCAAATAAGTTTGTCATTCTTCCTAAGAATAATGAACCTTTACCAACGATCATAGCTCTGTTCAGATCGCCAGTCGTTAAATCATCTATAGCAAATCCTAAGTAAGGAACACCTGAAGGAATATGACCTTGAGTAGGCGCCCATCCTTGCATACCGTGCTTTTCACCAAATGTTTTTAAGTCAGCTCTTTCTAATTCTTTTCTCTTAACACCAAGTGCTGCAATCATTTTATAGTTTGCTTCTGGTACATCACCTGCACCTGCTGGCTTAGTGATATCTGGATTTTGCATTTCAACTGAATATCTATCTACATCAGTAATCTTAAGACCAGCTTCATCAAGCGGAGCCGTGATTAATGACGAAATAACAGCTTGTGGAGATGATCCTGTTCCTACTGTATGTCTACCAACAAAATCTGTTCTAATAACTGGATTAACACCATCATTAATACTTACAAGCACTGCGAAACCACCTAAAACATCTTCAAGGATTGGTAATTCTTTTTTCACATGATCTTTACCGTTCATACCAAGTTTAGCTGTTGCACCACCTGCAACTACAACTACATTCTTGTATGTTCCAGCTTTAACAAGTGAAGCAGCAGAAATTAAAGCATGAACTGGAGCCGCACAGAAACCTCTTAAGTCAGATCCTGTTGCATTAACAGCACCTACTGCTTCAGCTATCGATTTAGCAAAGTTACCGCCACCTCTTTGGTTCATATCACCACATGCTTCTTCAGAACACTCGATTACATAATCAACATCTTCAACATTGATGTTGTTGTCAGCAATTAAGTGTTTGAAAGCAAGTACGCCTGATGCTTTAACTACTAAGTTTTCAAACATAACATGTGCATTTAAGTTAGGATCAACGTCATGAGCTTTCTTAACACAACCTATTAATTTATCGTTGTGGTAGATCGCTTCTGCGTGCTCAACAACTGCCGCTTCAATAGCAGCAATTTCAAAACCTTCTCCTAAACCAGCAATTTCCTCATCTGTCATTAATTCATGAGCAGCATATTGATCTTTTGCACCTGCTAAGAAAGCTTTTTCAATCATTACTAAGTCGAATACATCTGCAGTTTTTAACATAAGGATGAATTCTTCTTGCGGCATGATTTCACCAAGTTTTCCATAACGCGTAGCACCTGGTACATCTTTTCCAACCCAAGGTTTTTCAATTTTACCTAATTCATCAGGTGTCATATTACCTATATAAGTTTGGTTTGGTGCGTAGTTTACAACTTCTTCAAATGTTCTTAAGTGCTTTGGCACTGCTTTTAAGTACTCTGATTCTGGATTGTTTCTCATCTCAACTGTTTGAGTTGTTCCATTGTGCATAATCATATCTTGCGTATGCACTAATATATAACCCGCCGCTTTAATAACAGCATTATTCATCACAACACCTCCGTGATTCTATATGATTCAAAATTTATAAAAATGGGGAGAATAAACTCCCCATTCTAATGTTTAGTTTTCGAATACTGTTTGTTCAGTAACTTCAACTGTTAATGCATGTAATGCTTTTTCTACAATTCTTCTTCTTACTTTTAGCTCTTCTTCAGTACTTAAGTTTGGATCACCAAGTGGATGAGGAATAGCAATAGCAGGAACAATTCTGTTCGCTCCAACTGTTAATGAAATTGGAACAACTGTACAGATGTGTACTACAGGGATACCAGACTCTTCGATACCCTTAACCATCGTTGCACCGCAACGAGTACAAGTGCCTCACGTAGAAGTTAAGATAACAGCATCAACGCCATCAGCAATTAACTCTTTCGTGAATTCTCTAGCAAATGCTAAAGAGTTCTTTACAGAAGTACCGTTTCCAGTAGTTGTATAGAAGTATTTGTATAACTCACCAATTTCGCCTGCTTGCTCTTTTTCTCTTAAAATATCAACTGGTAATACTCTATCAGAGTCAGCGTTACAGTAAACCGGGTCGAATCCGCCATGAGCAGTTTCATAAGTTTCAGAACATAAGTCATTTACAGAAGAAATATCATATCTACCATAATTTTGAGCAGATGATGATGCAATTCTATCTGGGTTTCCTTTAGGAACAATACCACCAGAAGTAACTAATGCAATTTTTGCTTTAGTTAAATCTAAGATAGCTTTTCCAGGCTCTACATTATCAAATACAGGCATAGGATACTCAGTTACAAAGTCGTTGCCTTTTAATTTAGCAACTAACATATCAACAGCTCTTTCAGCTCCGATTTTTTCTTCGAAAATATTTTTTCTAAAACCACGAGCTAAGTAGCCTTCTTCTGCTGGCGTACCGATAGCTTCGTTTCTAGCAACTTTTAAAGTCATTTTAGCTAATGCTGGAACGGCTTTTCTCATAGTTGCTGCAGAGTTACCAGTTGCCATAGTGTATACAAATTTCTTGTACATATCAGCACCTGGATTTTCTATATACATAGCAGTAACTGCTGGTACTTTAAGTACTTCAATTACTTCTTTTGACATAGCACCACATGCTACACCATATCTACCAGCGTTAAATGCAGGACCTGCAACAAATACGTCTGGGTTGTATGCTTTAATCATATCAATAATCTCAGCTTTAACTTCGTCGATATTCTCGTTGAAGTATGAGTCACCACAGATTACTGTAGCAACGATTTCAGCCTCTTCACCGAATGCTTTGTTAAGTGCCATTCCTGGTCCAACAAAACCTTCTCTAATTTCTGGCTTGATATCAGCTTTTTCTTCTCCACCTATACCGGCATAGAACTGATTGATATAATGAATTACTCTTAATTTGCTCATTTTATCCACCTCTAAACTCTTATATGCACGTTATCACGTTATCCGATTTACGGTATTACTTAATTTTAATAGTTCAACGAACTATTCTTACAATAATTTGGAATCAAAATGTTGCCGCATTATTTCAATGGGTTAGATCAAAATAACACTCTTGTTACTATAAGTATTTACAGAACTCGCCTCTGATGTTGTTCATTTCAGTTTCAATCTCTTCAACTTCAAGAACCATTTCCATCATACCAATTTGCTCGTCATATACATCAAAGTTTACAGCAGCTTTGAAAGTAGGTTCAACTGCATGATATACAGATAATCCTAATTCAACACCAGCAAGTGATCCAGCGTATGTTGGATCTCCAGCAGTTACTGTTTCTGCAGCTAAACCTGCAGATTCTGCTTCGGCAGCACCAAATACCACAACGATATTTTCAGCTCCATGTTCTTCTGTTAATGCTTTAACCCTATTTTGATTTTCCAAATCCATTGCGCCTGCAGCCGTTCAGACAAAACATTCTGTTGCTGAATATACTACAGTAGCAGTTGAAACAGTCTTTACACACTCTTCAATTGCTTGACCCGGCACGCCATCACGGTCGCCGATAATGATTACTTTTTTGTTTTCGAAAATATTCATTTTAGTCGTCCTTTCGTTATATACGGTTTCTACTAGAAAGTTCTAGCAGTTAATTTATTAAATCCTAATTCGTTAGTAGCACCTGTGATAATTTGAATCTCAGCTACAATACTACCGTCTTCTTTTAATGATCCATTGAATCCACCAGCAACAGTATCAGTATAATCTAACATACCAATAATTCTGTCCATTGGAGGTAATATAATCACTTCGTTTGCGTTACCACCAGTAACAACTGCATCAGCAGCTTTATCAGCATCTGCTAAAGATTGTGAAGAACCATCTTGACCAGCATACTCATCAGTTACAATAACAGTTTTAATACCTTTGCCTTCGATTTTCTTACAGTTCATAATTAAATCTGTATCAGGGTTACCGAAACCTTCTTGAGAAACAACTACGCCGTCAAGACCCATGTACTCAGTTAACTTTGCAGTCCAATCAGAAGATCTTTCTTTATCAGCTAAGAATACGTTCTCGTTAGTAATGATAACACCCATAAAGTTTATTTCTTTACCGTGTTGTGCATATAAGTTTCTAATGATTGGGTTATTTAAGTGATGGTAAGTTGTGTTCTTGTCACATGCTGACACACAGTTACCGCTTAAAATAGCGCCATCCATTACTTCTGTTGGATATAAGATAGTTGGTACAATTTTCTTTGCATCAACGCCATACACGTAAGTATCATGTAATAAACCTTGAGTTTGAAGCATGTATACATATCCTACTTTTGGTAATTCAGGATAATCATTTGCTTGCTCAAATAATGGTTTAGTTTCAAATACTTCAATTTCGTCTGGTGTTAATTCTCTAGCCAACTCTCCTAAATGAAGAGCAGCAGTTAAACCAGCGTTTCTTGCAGCTGCTTCATACTCATATTGAGTTAAGCCTTCATTTGCTTCGATTACTATTACTACATTATTTAATTTTGAAAATGGTGTATATTCTGCACCAATTCCACTCATATCGATGATACCTTCTTGGAATCCAACGATCTTACCAGCTGTAACAACTGCAGCACCTTTAAGTACATGAGTTCTTCCGCTACCAACTGTTTCTACTTTGTTCTTTACTCCAGGGAAAATTCCACCATTGCCAGAAACTTTTACTCTTGGCTCGATTACATCTTTAACCGGTGTAATTCTTGTTGATTCTCCTGGTTTAGCTAATTCGATGTTAATATTAGCGATATGGTCATCTTGTAATAATAACTCAGTTAACTCAGTTTTATTTACAAATAATGTTCCATTCTCAACTTTACTAACATCCGCAAACTGAACATCATTGATTATGATATTTCCTAGTTCTAAACGCATGGATGCCACCTCCTAAAAAACTATGTTTAAAAACCACTTTATTTATCATTATGCGAGGTCCCCCAATTGAAAATAAAACCTCGCATAATTTCACACATTAGATATGTGCTTCAATCATTTTTTTGATGCCTTCTCTAGTAGCATCGTCTTTTGTTACTTCGCCAACTTTTGCTCCATCCTTGTAAAGAATGATTGTTGGTAAACCTAAAACTCTTTGAGAAATTGCTAATCTTCTAGCTTTCATTGTATTTAACTTTGAAAATACAACTTTACCATCATACTCAGCAGCTAATTCTTCCACGTCAGGCATTAAAGCTTTACATGGCTCACAACCGTCTGACCAGTAATCAACTAATACAAAACCATTTGCATCTAGAACGTTCTCTTGAAAGTTATCTTTATCTAGTATTAACATACTAACCTCCTAATATAATAAGCTAATGCTTACCCAATTAATTTATTTTAATCACTGAATTTAGTGACCAAATTTATTATCAATGTACTTTTCAGCTTGAACAGCAGCGATAGCACCATCAGCAACAGCAGTAACTACTTGACGTAATGACTTTTGTCTAACATCACCAGCGCCAAATACACCTTCTACATTTGTTTTCATATCTGCATCTGTTAAAATGTAACCCGTTTGATCCAATTCAATTTTATCTTTGAATATAGTTGTTTGTGGGATATAACCAACAAATACAAATATACCAAACGTACCATCATCTTCGTGTGCATGATGCTCTGTTAACTCACCAGTTTCTCTATTTTTAATAACGATAGATTCAACCATACCATCACCTTTGATCTCAGCAATCTCAGAGTTCCAGATAAAGTCGATTTTCTCGTTCTTAAAAGCTTTTTCTTGAATTGACTTAGCAGCTCTTAATTCATCTCTTCTATGTACTAAAGTAACTTTTCTAGCAAACTTAGTTAAGAACATAGCTTCTTCTACTGCAGTGTCTCCACCACCAATTGCGAATACTTCAAAATCTGTAAAGAAGTCTGCATCACATGTTGCACAGTAAGATACACCTTTACCAGTTAATTCTTTTTCACCCGGGCAACCCATTTTTCTTGGAGAAGCACCAGTAGCAATAATTACTGCTTTAGCTTGGTATTCAACGCCTTCACATTTAACAACTTTGATGTCTTCGTTTAAGTTAACATCTAATACCGTTGCTTTAACTCTCTCTGCACCAAACTCTTCAACTTGCTCTACCATTCTAGCTACTAATGAAGGACCCGTCTCATCTTTGATACCACCTGGGTAGTTAGCAACTTCTTCAGTAGTAACAATTTGTCCACCATTTCTGTCTTTTTCAATAATTAAAGCAGACATCTTAGCTCTTGCAGCATATAAACCAGCAGATAAACCTGCAGGACCTGCACCTATGATAATCACATCATATAACTTGCTCATTTTAAATCCTCCTGTAAAATTATATTCCAATTGATTCAATTGCACTTCTAATTAGTCTGAAATCAATCAATCTAAAATCATCTAATATCCGTTCTGGCCATTCTTTTATCTCAGAATTATTAAGGAACTTATTAGTTACCTCAATGGCACTTTCAATCATGGTTAAAGAATCTACATCTAAAGCTCCAACTTCTTCCGTCATCATAATCGATTTGAAAGGTGTCTCATTTGGCTTCACACTACCTGTTAAAGGATGCGTAAGCAGTTTTGCACCTTTATGCACTCTATCTCTACAATTTGTTAATACATCGAGAAATTTAGCGGTTTCTAAATATTCAATTTTAATTGTTTCGTGATACGTCTCATAGACGGATGCATTATTGGTGATTATAATCATGATTGTCCTTTCTGAGGCATCTACTTCATACCCAAGGGTTATAGCTTAAATCTTCAAATAAAAAAAGGAAATGACAAATAAGCTTGCCACTTCCTCTGTTAATAACCTGAGAGTTTCTCCCTTTCTTAAAAGGAATTGCCCCGTCGGTGCAAATTTCTATTTTGCTTTCCAGAGTTCTGTCCAAAACCGGTCCTTTTGCCTGAGAAATTCATTACATGCAGGCTTGCACATAATTTATGCCTTCGGCGACTGTTAAAAGTTCTCTCCCTGTTTCATCATTCAGAATCTTTATATTCAATTGTTTGAGTATTTAATTTGTTACACGTTGATTATATAAAATTAATTATCGAATTGCAAGAAAAAGAATGATATATTTTTGTCAAATTTAAAAAAACTCATTAAAACTTACTTTTTTGTGGAAACGTTTTCCACATCATAGACATTTATTGCTATTATAGTCGAGTTTTAAATTAAATTCACAATATCTGTGCATTTAGTTAGTGTGTTGAAATAACTTGTATTGGGCATTTTATTTCCCAAAATAAAAATGACAACTGGATTAACCAGTTGCCATACAATTATGATGCTACGCTATCCAATACAGCACCTGCTATATTAGAGGCATGATCACCAATTCTTTCAAGATTGTTTATAATATCTAAGAATAAGACACCAGCAGCAGGTTGACATTTACCTTCATTCAATCTTCTAATATGTTTCTTACGAAGATTCTTTTCCATCAAGTCAATTTCACCTTCACGTTCAATAACCGATCTCGCCAATTCATGATCAACTTCTTTTAGAGCTGTAAGAGCTTGCTTATAAGATTTAATAACTCTTTCACTCATATGTTTGATTTCAGCTAAAGCACTTTCTGAGAAGTCTAATTTGTTTTCAACTCTATAAACTGTCATCTCAGCTAAGTTATCGGCATGATCACCAACTCTTTCAATATCACCGATTGTTGAGAATAAACCATCAATCATTTCTCTTTGTTGACCCGATAACGCTGTATTGGTCAGCTTAACTAAATAACTAGCAATTTCTTGTTCCAATTCATTCACAATTCTCTCTGTTTTAAAGGTTTTCTTAGCTTTGTCCATATTGCCTTCAATAAATGAATCAACGGCATATTGGAATTCTTTCATAGATATTCTTCCCATATGAAGTACTTCTCTAGAAACTTGAGCCATAGCAATTGATGGCGTTTCTAAGATACGTTCATCAAGGTATTTTATACCATCCACTTCATCTTTTTCATCCTCAGTTTCAGGGATAATGATTTTAGCAAATTTAACCAATAATGGCGCAAACCAAATCAAACCACCAGTAGTCACTAAGTTAAACGTTACGTGAGCTGCTGCTACTTGACCTGCAACATCAAATCCAAACTGACCGGCTAAGATATCTTGAACAAACCATAAAGTGGCTCCTTTTAAGAATATAACAAAGACAATCGTACCAATTAAGTTAAATGTTAAATGCATGACAGCTGCTCTTCTGGCATTTTTATTAGCGCCAATAGAAGATAACATTGCAGTGACACAGGTTCCAATATTTGTTCCTAATAAGATTGGAAAAGCTGCTGCTAACGTAACATTACCGGTCGCTGCTAGTCCAACCAAAATACCCGTTGTTGCTGATGATGATTGTACTATAGCTGTCATCGCAAAACCAACGAATATAGCTGATGCAGTATTAAAGAATCCACCTTCACCAAATGAAGCTAAGATATCACCTAATACTGGATTAGATTTTATATCTGCCATTCCATGTTTCATTGTATCCATTCCTAAGAACAGTAAACCAAATCCTAATAAGATTTGCGCATATTTTTTAGTTTTAGCATTTTTACTAAACATCATGATCATAACACCAAAGCCAATGGCAAACGGTGCTACATCTGTAAGTTTTAAAGCTACAATTACTGAAGTCATTGTTGTACCAATATTGGCACCCATAATAACACCGATTGCTTGAGTTAAATTCATAATACCAGCATTAACAAAACCAACAACCATAACTGTTGAAGCTGAACTACTTTGAACAATTGCTGTTACAAAAGCACCTACAGCAACACCCATATAACGATTTGTCGTTAAAGCACCTACAATAGACTTAAGTTTATTACCAGCTGCTTTTTCTAAACCTTCACTCATTAAGTTCATTCCATATAAGAATAATCCCAATCCTGAAAATAAGAATACAAACATTTCCCAACCTGGACTGTTTATCAATTCTTTCATAATGTAAAATTTTCCTCCTAAATAAATTCACAATAACTAACACCGTTATCATACTATAATACATTACATCTTGTGTTAAGATTGTGTTAACTTTATTAACAATATTATCTTTAGGTTATTTATACAGCATAAACATACTATTTAACAAAAAAACATCAGGTTTTTGTGTATTTGTCACAAAAACCTGATCTATAATCACATTTTACTTTAATCCAGGGAAATCCAATTGCCTCAATGCTTCAAAGGCAACAATATTAACTGAGTTAGAAAGATTTAACGATCTTACATCTTCATGTTGTTTCATTGGAATTGTTATTTGATTCTCCTGATACTTTTCATGTAACCATGCTGGTAAGCCCGCTGTTTCTTTTCCAAACATTATAAAAGCATTTTCAGAGTAGTTAACTTCAGTATATAATTTATCTGTTTTAGTTGTCGCTAAATAGATATCTTCGTTACCATACTTTTCTAAAAAGTCTTCTATCGACTCGTGAACTTCCAAATCTAATAAATGCCAATAATCCAAACCTGCACGTTTTACCGATTTATCATCAATATTAAATCCTAATGGTTTAATTAAGTGTAACTTCATACCTGTTATTGCACATGTTCTTGCAATAGTACCTGTATTAGGTGGAATTTCTGGTTGATATAATACAATATTGATCATTATCTCTCCTTAATTGAAATATCAAAGTTCATTGTTCCAAGTTCAGAGTTTAATGGAACTCCTATCGTTGTCATTGTTGAAGAAGAAATTGTAATACCATCACCCACCATCAATGTTGGTGGTGTAATATCTACATGAACTTTTTCATTGTAAAGAAGTGTAGCAGCATTTCCCATAATCATGTTTCCCAATTCAGATAATGCTGATTTTGACATTTCATCTAATTCATTTACAGGCATGCCCATCATCATCTTAGATGCGACACCCATCGCTAATTCTTTCGACATACTAATAACCGCTTGTCCTTGTATAGCGCCTGTAATACCAACAACAATTAAAACACTTGATGGCGTAAAAGGACTTGACTTCATATATGGTTTTCCTGTTGTAAAATCTATTTGTGCAATCATTTTTAGTACTTCCGTACTAGCCTTTATAAACGGATTTATATATTCAACTTTCATTCGTGAACCTCCCGACTTCTTTACAATTATTTTTCATATACCCATCTTATCATGACATAACCCACTTATCACTATATTTTCATCATAATTTTTCCTATTGGATGTCGTTTTATATCTATCGCTTTAACAGGACAAAGCTCTTGACAACAAAAACATCTAATGCAATTTTCTAGTTCGATTTTAGGCCGTCCATTAATCATGTGTATTGTTTTAGCAGGGCAACAAAGTGCACATTCGCCACAGCCAACACAGGATTCTTTTTTTATAACTGGTTTTGGTTTGATGATACCATCCACAATTCGATCCAGCCACTTTGGTACATGGTTTTTCAATAACCCTACACCAGCAATATTAGGTATCTTAAAATCTTCTATGTAATAATCATTGATACTTTCAGCTAACATCTTAATATCATCAAAAGAATAATCAACAATTTTTCTTTCTATACATTTTTTAATCGTTGGTACTGAAACTGGATCAACTCCAATTATCTGGCATGCAATAACATCTAAATGATATGGTGAATCGGATGCCAGTATGACACCAATATCTCTTGGTTCTCCTCCAGAAGGCCCCGCACCTTCCATACCTACAATGCCATCCATAAAGGATAATATAGGATTGGCGTTCAAACACACATCAACTAACATATTTGAAAAGTCGTCAATGACTGGTAAAGTATAATGGTATTCAGCTTTTTTCAGCCCCGGAATCGTACCATACATGTTCTTAACTGCACCTGTGAATTTTGTCATACCATGAGTTTTCAATTTTGAAACTGAAATGACATGATCTACATCATTTAACACATCTATCGTTTCAATATGTTTCATCAGCAGAGCTTCATCACAATGTGACGTGAAACTTTCAAAATTATCATTTAATCGAATATGATCATCCACTACTGATTCGTAGCCACAAACTTTATAAATGCCTGATAAAGCATTTTTGTTATAAGGACCACCTGGACTGTCACCAATAACAACTTCTAATCCATATTCTACAAAATGAGCAGCAAGCGCTTTAACAAAAATAGGATGTGTTGTTGTTGCTTCTTCAGGTTTTCTCTTCATCAACAAATTGACTTTTAGAAGGACTGTTTGTCCAACATCAAAATAACTTGATAAACCACCTAAGTCTTCAATACTATTTTTTAGTTGTTCATAAACCATTTGATAATCGTAAGAGTTACACCCTCTTAGAGATACATTATACATTATATCCTCGCAATTCATTATTATATTATAAGAAAGAAGAAATTAAAACAATAACTCCCAATACAATTCTATAATATGCAAATACCTTAAAATCATGTTTCTTAATGAAATTCATAAACACCGCTATAACACCGTATGCGACAACAAAAGATACCACAGTACCTATAGCCAATAACAAGTATTCAAAAGATGTAAATGAAAATCCTACTTTTAACAATTTTACCAAAGAAGCACCTAAAATTACTGGTATAGCTAAGAAAAATGAAAATTCTGCCGCAACTGAACGTTTAAAACCTAAGATCAATCCACCAATAATCGTTGATGCTGATCTTGACATCCCTGGAATTAAAGCCATACACTGAAACACACCAACAAGGAAAGCTTTTTTATATGTAATTTGATCTTCATGAGTTACTTTAATAGTTCTTGGTTTGCTTTCAATAATAAGTAACATAATAGCACCAACTATAAGAGCAATCGCAACTGGAACTGGCTTAAACAGGACTTTCTCAATTTGATCTTCAAATAATAATCCGATTACACCTGCTGGAATAACAGCAACTACTACCTTTAACCACAAGTTGATATAGTTCTTAAATTTTATATTACCATCCGCCTGATTTTTTTTAGGAATCGGTGGTACGATCTTTTTCCAAAAATATACGATAACAGCAAATATGGCACCCGATTGAATGACAATATTAAAGATATCATTAAATTGTCCTTCTAAAGATAAAAATCTTGAAACCAGAATCAAATGTCCTGTGGATGAAACCGGTAAGAATTCTGTTAATCCTTCAACAATACCGAGTATTATTACTTTTATGATTTCCATAAAATCTCCTTTATACATGAAATAAGCTTTAAGTT
>JABXKX010000553.1 GCA_013619035.1 Peptostreptococcaceae bacterium | reverse complement strand
ATTTGATACACATCTTTCTTAGGTAAATCTCTTTCTTTTGCAACCATTGCAATGGCCTCTTTTTTACTGATTCCAGAGGCTATAACTTGTTTTAAATGTTCTTCTATAGAAAGATCAAATACTTTTTCTTTTACAATTAAATTTCCTTCTACTAAGACTACAAATTCACCTCTGATACCCTTCTCTTTGAAGTAGCTTATGCTTTCGCTGATAGAGCCTCTAAAGTACTCTTCATACCTTTTAGTTAATTCCCTAGCAAGTACAATTTGACGATCTCCAAGAATCTTAATAAAATCACCTAGAGTATCTAATAGTCTATGAGGCGATTCATAAAAAACCAAAGTTTCCTTTAATGGCTCAAGATATGTTAGCCTTTCCCTTCTGACCTTCTTGTGGCGGTCTAGGAAGCCTTCAAATAAGAATCTTCTAGTTGATAGACCAGAAGCTGCTAAAGCTGTAATAACAGCAGAGGCACCAGGTAATGCTTCTATTTCAACACCTGCTTCAATACAGAGCTTAACCAAATCTTCACCCGGATCTGAAATACCCGGCATGCCTGCATCTGAAACCAGTGCTATATCTTCATCTCCGAGTAATCTTTCTACCAATTGTGGACCAGCAGTCCTCTTATTGTGTTCGTGATAACTGAATAGTTTTGTTTTTATTTCAAAATGATTCAATAGCTTAATGGTGTGTCTTGTATCCTCTGCAGCAATCAAATTTACCGATTCAAGGACTTTTAACCCCCGAATTGTCATATCATCCAAATTGCCTATTGGTGTCGGACAAATGTATAATTTACCCATATTACGTAAATCTCCTTCTAAAATACATCGATGTTTAATGTTCTATAAATATCCTTTATTTGATCTGTATAATTTCGTTTTTCATCATATACATAAAGATTATCTAGATATTTCAGTTCATGATTTCCATTTTTTACACATTTTATGAGCATAATATTTGGAGGATTATCCTTATGGGGATAAACAAACTGAATTTCCTTAGGCTCTAAATTATAACTTCTGCAATAGTACATAATATCGACAAGTCGCATAGGTCTATGGACCATGTAAAAACTACCTTTTTCTTTTAACAAGCCTGCTGCTACTCTAATAAAGTCTTCGAGGCTACCTGTCGTTTCATGTCGTGATGATGCTTTAACATCACCCGTACTCACAATGGCATTACCTTTTTTAAAATATGGAGGATTGCTGATAACAACATCAACATTTCCTTTACCAAATTTTTTAAACAAATCTTGAATATCAAGATTGTATATTTTTATATTGCTGTCTAAATCATTCGTTTTAATACTTCTCTTTGCCATATCAGCAACTTCAATTTGTTTTTCAATACCATGAATAACAGAAGTTTTATGGTTCAAATGAATTAATAGTGGAATAATACCCGTACCACATCCCAAATCCATTACCACAGCATTTTCCTTAATTGATGCAAAATGGCTGATAAGTACCGCATCTATACCATAAGAAAACCATTTCTTATTCTGTATAATGCCATATCCGTTTTTTTGAATTAAATCAAATCTTTCATGTTCTAATATCATAATGCCTCTAATTAACAAGAGCAGGCTATACCTGCTCTTTAGTTTCTTCTTGTTTTTTAGTATCGTTTGTTTCCGTCATTTCCTTTTTAACAGGTTTCTTTCTTTTCAAACGTACAATTTCATGTTTTTTAAATACCGATACATCCTCATCTAAAACAGGATTACCATTATCTTCTCCAATAATTAAACGAACTTTCACTTGTTCTCTAATTGTTTGTGTATTCATAACAACAGCTTTACCTTGAGGTGTTTTCACGACTTCACCATCTTTAGGCATACCCTTTTTAAGTTCTAAGTACACTTCATGTTCATATTTTAGACAACACATCAATCGTCCACAAATACCTGATATTTTTGTTGGGTTAAGTGATAAATTCTGATCTTTTGCCATTTTTATAGAAACCGGTTCAAAATCTCCTAACCAATTTGCACAACATAATCTTTTACCACAAGTACCAATACCATTGATCATCTTAGCTTCATCTCTAACGCCAATTTGTCTCAGCTCAATTCTTGTTCTAAATACTGAAGCCAAATCTTTAACAAGCTCTCTAAAATCAACTCTTCCATCAGAAGTGAAGTAAAAAATAACTTTATTATTATCAAACGTATATTCAACATCTATTAATTTCATTTCCAATTTATGATGTTTAATCTTCTCAGAACATATTGCAAAGGTCTCAGCTTTTTTACTCTGATTTTCTTCATGAACATTAATATCTTCTTCAGTTGCTACCCTTAACACTTTTTTTAATGGGGCAATTACATCTTCTTCTGGTATTTCTCTTTTATTAATCACTAAACTACCAAATTCTACGCCTCTTGCTGTTTCAACAATAACGAATTTAGCATCTGATGTATCAATGTTATCAGGATCAAAATAATATATTTTGCCTGCTTTTTTAAATCTTACTCCAATGACCGTAACCATTTATTCCTCCAATAATTTAATCAACATGACCTCTATAGTTAAATCAAAATGCGCATGTTGTCTCAATTTTCTTTTTGTAGTCTCAATAACCTCTATATTT
>JABXKX010000281.1 GCA_013619035.1 Peptostreptococcaceae bacterium | reverse complement strand
TTTTCAATCGTTACTTCATAAGGTGTTTCTAATGAATAACCATCAAAAGCAGACGGATCTGGTCTAAAAATCAAACAAAAAGGCACCCCGTACCCCGATGTTTCAACATTAAAATACTCCCCTTCTAATGCTTTATCACCTTTGTCAAAAGACCAAATTATTCCTGACTTCATGTCTTTTATAAAAACTTCAATCTCTTTAGATTTTGAAACATCATAAATAGAAGGATTTAAAGTAACAGACCAAGGTGTATACTTATCAAAGAATTCCATTGGAAAAGCAGTTTTGCTCGGCCAATTAACGGTATTATAAGACCTAACATCGGTTTCCAAATCCTTAAACACTTTTACAACTGAGTAATATGTATAAGAAGCATCCGTGGTTACAAAACCAACTCCAAACTCTTTTAAGTTCGGTAGCAATTGCCATCTTCTATGACCAATTTTTTCAATGTTAGAGACATCAGAGTCATCCATAAGCCTTTTAATAGATTCAGCCAAGGTAGAAACACCAGCAGCTAAATTACCTGTAGATGTTGCAGCAAAACCTTTTACGTAGAAAACATCACTCATATCATCAGGTTTAACTGGCGTATGTGAAAATTCACTGACGCCAATAAGTAATGCGCCATGTTGAGATAACTCATTGGCTTCAGCTGAAGTGTATATATCATCAGAGACATATGCAAGGAATCTAATGAATTTAAGCATGTTTACGCCATCATTAATAACACTTTCTTTTAATGCACCTGCATCATAAGGTGTTGAGGTTTGTGGTATTTCAGTAAAAATATCTCCTTTATGTACTGATAATCTTTTCGACCATTCTTCCATTATAGCGTATCTTCTTATTTCGTAACCGCTAACAGTCGGTAAAATGCGTAAAGAAGGTCGTAACAGTTTGGATAACATCACAGAAGCTTCCGCTCTTGTCGCATTGTTATCGAGTCCCAAACTACCATCTGGGTAACCTGTTATTATACCAATAGAATAAATTCTAATAGCAATGTTTTGCCAATAGGTATCCATCTCATTAATATCTGTTATTTTAGTGGCATAATTCATAAAGTCAACTGGTGGTTCTATACCACTTGCTCTAAGGACAATTCTCCCCATTTCGCCACGAGTAATCGGTCTTGTATATACTGAAAAGTCACCTTCATTAACAATTGCTAGAACTTTCGCTTTTTCAATAAATCCATCTGACCATCTTGTTTTTTCTATATCCGATTCAGTTTCACCAATTGATTTAATAGTAAGTGTTATAAACTCTTCCACGGATATAATATTAGCAGGTCTAAAAGTCTGATCTTCATAACCGGATGTGACTTCCTCATCTACTAAGATCATCACATAATTATAAAACCAATCTTCAGAATCTACATCTATAAAATCCACCTCAGCATAAGTAACAGATGAAATTAATAAGATAAATATTACAATAAATATTTTTTTCATTTAAGACCCCTTTTTGGTTTTTTAGTTGTTAATGATATACTTTAATAAAGAAGGAGGCTCTTTATGGACCATATCATTGTATTTGAACAGAAAACTTTCATGATGCAACGTATTACAGCTATTTTAGGAAACCTCTCTTGTAAAGTTTATCCCGCATTAAACTATTTAGAATTGGAGCATTATTTAGGCTTAGATTTAGTTGAAGTAGATATGATCATCGCTGAGCTTGATTTTGATAACAAACAGGAAATTGAAATGATCGCTACTTACTTAAAACATTATCCCAATACAAAACTCCTCATATTTACATCTGATCTGAGTCGACAAGCATTTCTTGATAGTATAAAAGTTGGTGCAGCAGATTATATTATTCATAGTATCCCTGATGAAGAAATTTCATTACGATTGAAACAACATATATCTAAAAAATCTTCTAGTTTGGTACCTACTCATTTGATTTTGAACTTAAATAAGTACATTTCTGGTGAGATGATCAAAGCCAATAAAGGAAATTACCAATTAACAATTGCCTTTAGTTCTGTTGTAAATGAAAACGGACTTCATATTTTAAAAGAAGATACCGCATTAATTGCCAATTATTTTTCAGCAAATTATTGGGATACAGATTCCTTAGTGATATACGGTTTTAATCATATGCTCAGTTTTTTCCCGTTTTGTAAAAAAGACATGATAGAATTAGTAGATCAAAAATTACAACATATATTTGCGAGATGTAAAAGTGAAAATATCCATTTGGCTAAATATCAGTTGCAAAACACATATGTTACCTTCCCAGAAGAAGGCCTTACTGTTGAAGATATTTTAAGAATCGAAGTAACAACTGAAGCAGCTCTTTAATGAGCTGCTATTTTAATATTAAAGATGACGCCATCTGTTGCATTACTAATAATTTCGATTTCTCCGTTTAAATATGTTTTTATAGTATTGTACAAGATATTTAATCCGAATCCACTTGTAGTGCCCATGGATGTTGTAAACAGGGGCTCATAAATACGTTTAATAATCTTATTGTCTATTCCAATACCATTATCTTTATAAACAATCCAAATAAACTCATCCTTTTGGGTGATGGTAATACTAATGATGCCATTTTCTATCTGAGAAATACCATGTACAATAGAAT
>JABXKX010000466.1 GCA_013619035.1 Peptostreptococcaceae bacterium | reverse complement strand
GTTTATTATATCCTGAAGTGTGAAATTGTACAAGTCTGATTTTTCCATCATTTATATGCATTTTGCTCTGCAAAACAACAATTCATCACCCAGCTATAGAGCAAGGTGTCTTCTTGCTGAATTTAGATAAATGTATATTTCACGCGTTTTGATATTAGAAAATACAAAATCATCAAAGCAGAATTTAATATAAAACCAATACTCAGCGTATTGAAGCTTAAAAGACTAATAATGATTAAGATGATGTATTGTCCTATCATGACCCATTTAGCCATCTTATGTCTTGTTAACAACGCATACAGACCTAAACCTTGCGAGATTAGCAAACTCGTTATTATGACAATACCAAGCATATTGTACAATGAGTAGAGTTGACTAAATTCAATTATATTTCTTGAGAAGTTCAAACACAGTATTAGTAAAACATAATAAAGAAAACCAGCTAATTTTACTTTACCTTTATTATCTAATATCAGTTTTTCTCGAATAAAACCTTCATCTTTAATCTCTAAGTCTTTAGCTTTTATGTATTCTATAACATCATCGCCTAGTAATATGTTCAGATTATCCATTAATTCCTCTTTCTTAAATTGGTCCACCATCAAGTGGCGAATGTTCTGTTAAACTAAAGACTATTATATCACACTGAGAATCCTAATAATAATAGTTCTGGTATAACCGATAACAGTAACAATCCCATAAAGAAACTGCATAATAATCTTATTACCAAAACACACTATTAAGAAAGTTTAAGACATTGTTTTACAGATGTTTCTAAGATATAAATAAAACACTCAAGTCTTACAGAAATAATCGTTTCTGTAACGCTTGAGTGTCTATTATTTCAACTATACAACATGCTGTTCTGAAGTTTCCTCAGTCATCAGATATTGTTCCCACAGCTTCGCAAACAAACCTTCTTGCTTAGTCAATTGCGAGAAACTACCTTTCTGAACGATACGCCCTTTATCCATTACTATGATTGTATCAAACATTTCAAGTAAATGGAGACGGTGCATCGTTGAAACCACACAACGATCACTGTAATTATCTAAAATTTGCTCAAATATCAATTTCTCATTTAATGCATCAATGTTGCTTGTCACTT
The DNA here is from genome assembly GCA_013619035.1 of Peptostreptococcaceae bacterium. The sequence goes on along the minus strand of JABXKX010000466.1, from coordinate 1,495 downwards.
CATCCAAAAGCATAATATCTTTGTTTTTTGAAAAGAATAATGCACGTGCTAAAGCAAGTCTCTGCTTTTCACCACCTGATAAATTGACACCATTTTCTCGAACATCTGTCTCTAAACCATCCGGCAATCGATCTAAAACGTCCTCAAACCTTGCTTGTTTTATTATTTGTCTTAATGCCACTTCACAACTCTCTAATCCAAAAGTAATATTATAGCGCAAAGTATTCTCAAATATCTCTACATCCTGTGGTGCCAGTATAGTCGCTTCATTTAAAAACTCTAAATCAGAGTAACTTTTATCACCAACTTGACAATGAACCGTTTCAGGCTTATACAGTCCTGCAAGTACATTAATTAATGTACTTTTACCCGAACCACTCAGTCCAACTAAAGCAATTTTACTATTTTTTTCAATATCAAGTACTATGTCCGTTAGGATCTGTTTCTCATCATCATACTTAAAGTTAAGGTTTCTAATAGATAGTTTATTCCAAGACTTCAAATTCTCATGACGCTCACTCTTCTTAACAAGCTTTGATGCTTCTAAAATCGGATTCACTGATTCCAAAGAAGCTTTCCAATGCACCGTATCATAAAATGTATCTGTAATTTCAAAATAAGCATCAGCTAATTTCTTAAAGTAGCTAACAATGAAGACCAAAGTACCTACCATAACGACAGTACCATTGATTTTGCACGACCACAGATAGTAAGAAATGATGATAAGTTCTGTTAAAAAAGTGAGAAATGCACTAACAAAACAGCGCGGCTGATTGATTTTAAATTCCTGCATATGTGTCTTATAATAATCGTCAAACTTCTTATCCAATTCCATTGAAGTTTCTTTCTTTAACTTCAAAGAAATTATCGTTCTAATATTACCAACAAAATCTATTAGCCTAGCAGCATATGAATGTGAATGTTCATTCTGCATAATCAATATCGGTTGAATCAATTTGTTTATCTTATCAACAATAAACATATTTAGCGTTGTTAATACCAAACAAATCAATGCAATTTGCCATGACACATCTAAAAGAATGATAACAGGTCCTACCGATAAAAGTACGTTCCCTAGATATCTATATTGAGAAAACCCGAAATTTCTCAAAGACAAAGCAGCCGTATTTATTCTATTAACAACTTCACCAGAGTGATGATCTACATGCCACTTCATTGGTAAATTATATACTTTATTGTACATATCATTAATAAATCTTTTTTGATTTCGATATGCTGTGGTCATCTCAAAATACCTTGCAAAATGATGGAATATTTGGAAAATTAAAAATCCACTTAGATAAATAGCTAACCAAACAACAGTTGGTTTAAGATTTTCAATTCCATTGTTTTGAAGCGAATCCAATGCTTTTGCAAAAGCTAAAGGCTGTAATAATTCTCCTCCAAAAGATATAGTGTGTAATAAAAAGTAAACAATCACTTTCCATCGATCTTTTCCTGAGTACTTCCAAGCGGTTTTAAATAAATATATCAT
>JABXKX010000234.1 GCA_013619035.1 Peptostreptococcaceae bacterium | reverse complement strand
AATTTAGATAACTACAAAGATATTAATGATTTGTATGGTCATCATTTAGGCGATCAAATTCTAACATCTATTGCTTTAAGACTTAATTCTATCTCAGATGAACGTTTAAACGTATATCGATATGGAGGAGATGAATTTGTTTTAATTATGAAAGAAGATCACCGTGAAATTATTCTAAAAACTGCGGAGAAATTACTGAAACTCTTTCATGAACCTATCACCCTTCATAACAAAGATTACAATCTGTCAGCAAGCATTGGAATTTCAATATTCCCTGAGGGCGGTACCGATGCAGATAGAATATTACTTAATGCAGTTACAGCACTAAAAGCTGCCAAGAGTAAAGGGAAAAATAGAATCACTGTTTTTGCATCAAGTATGCAAGAAGAATTAACGCGTATTCGGTTATTTGACCATGCACTGAACATAGCGATTGAAAACAAGGAGTTTTTCTTAGTTTATCAACCTAAAGTAGATGTAAAGACAAATAAAATGAAATCAGTCGAAGCCTTAATTCGATGGCGTTCACCAAAAGAAGGTATCATACCACCAAATGAATTTATTCCAATTGCAGAAGAGAGAGGTTTTATTGCTAAAATAGATTTATGGGTTTTAGAAGAAAGTATCCAGCAAGCCATCGAATGGACATTAAGCGGTTATCAATTTGATTATATCTCCGTCAATATGTCACCCGAGTTCCTGATGGATCCCAAACTCATTAATCATGTCAAAACGCTCATAGCAAAATATACATTTAGTCCAAAGAAGATTCAAATCGAAATTACTGAAAATGTCTTTATTGATTCATTTAACTCAGCTGTTGTGATTCTAAAAACATTAAAAGAATTAGGTTTTTCAATTGCACTTGATGATTTTGGTAAAGGTTATTCCTCACTGAGTTATCTAAAACAATTACCAATTGATGTTTTAAAAATCGACAAACTATTTATTGATACCATGGTTGATGATGATCATCCTATTATTGAATTTATCATTGCTATGGGTCAAAGACTAAATATGAAAATTGTGGCTGAAGGTGTAGAAAAGACCGATCAACTTAATCTATTAAAATCATATGGTTGTGATTTGTATCAAGGCTATTTGTTCTCTACACCACTATCACCACTTGAAATCAAATCACATTTTGGGAAAAATTAAAAAAGATCATTTATGATCTTTTTTTGTTATTAATAACTTATATCGTAGGTTGATTCAAATGTGAATTAAATTCTCTAACATAGAACAGAGTTTCTTTATTATCTCTAATCATTCCAATGAATAAAAGACAGTTCCTTTGGACTGTCTTTCAAAATATAAGTATTTGTATTAATTCGCAGTGACTTCTATTACCTCTTCTTCGTTTTCCAAAACTTCTTTTTTCGTACCTTTTAGCTCAATTACTAAGATTGATAAAAATATTATTATACAACCAACTATCATTTTTAATGTAAATAGTTCACTCATAACAATCACCGATAAAATACTACCAAAAACAGCTTCTAAACTTAAAATAATCGCGGCATGGGTTGATTTTGTATAGTTTTGTGCAAGAGTTTGTAGAAAATAGGCAACACCTGTACAAATAATACCTAAGTATATGACAGAAACAATTACTACCGATGAGACACCAGTTGGTATTCCCTCAAAAATAAGAGCCGATAAAGTTGATAAAATTGCCACTGTACCGAATTGAACTATGGTTATTTTAACAGGTGTACTTTTTTTTACAAAATGGCTTGTTGATATAATATGTCCTGCAAAAAATACAGAACTTAAAAGTGTTAAACTATCGCCAAAACTGATAGAGAAGCCCTTATTCAAAGTCAATAAACTAATTCCAATGAAACATGCAAATGCACCAATAAAAGATTTCGAATCTGGTTTCTTTTTATAAATAAACCAAACAATAAAAGGCACGAATACCACATAGGTACCGGCTAAAAAAGCTTGTTTGCCTGGGTCCGTATAATTGAGCGCAATCAACTGTGTTGCAAATGCTATAAACAACATCAGTCCAACAAAAATGCCACCTTTTAGATCTTCCTTCTGAATAGATTTTATCTGGTTTCTAAACAATATCAACATCAATGTAAAAGCCAAAATAAATCTAAAAGAAATAATGGTCAATGGTGATAAATAATCTAGAGCTAATTTTGAAGCAACAAATGTAGTTCCCCATAATAGTGCTACTAATAACAGAATTAAATCCGCTTGTATACTGCCAATCATTTTTTTCATTTAATCTCCCCTTTTTGATTATTTTATCACGATACTTTCTGAAAATCTGTGTTAGCATCACAAATAATTTATTATATCATTGTGTAGCGTACAATCGGTTTGATGTTCTAAAACTTATCTACTATAATTAAAGAAAAAGGAGATCCTATGTCAATTAAAGTCCACGAAGCCTTAAAACTAGAATATTTAGAAGAATTCCAATGTATAACAGATGATAGCGGTTTGAATAATATCATCACAACAGTTGGTATTCTTGATCATGAACAAATAGAACACCAGATGCATATCTTTGAAGAAGGCGAATTTGTTTTAGCAACTCTTAGTGTTGCAAGAGACGATATTGCTCTTGTTTTTGAATCTATAAAAAGTTTGATTAAAGAAAAAGTTTCCAGCCTAGCTATTAAGTCCGTCTATTATCATACACTTCCAAAGGAAATTCTTGAATATGCCAATTTAAATCATTTTCCAATATTTATTTTTGATCCCTCAATATTTTTAGAAAATGTCATTCAGACACTTCAAAGTGGTATTAAGTCTAGAGGGTTACATAATATCATGGAAACAAAACTTGAAACTCTTTTCTCAGGCATTGTTAATCCATACACAGTTGAACAAATAGCTCTTGAGCTTAATACGCATTTCAAAGAATTTCATCAAGTCATTTATTGTAAGGAGAATCGTTTTATTTCTAATGATAACAATATTAAATGCATTGAAAAATACATCAGGATACAAAAAAAAGACAATACACATAGCCTTTTTAAATTTAGAACCGGTATATTATTTATTCTAAGTTATGGTGATTATCCAAATTCTATAGATCTTGATTTCAATTATTTATGTACCCAGATAGGGCTCAATCCTTTAGATTTTACAATTGGAAAAAGTAGTCTTCATACTTCCCTCACCCAATTGAATCAAGCCATCAAAGAAAGTTACTACGCCTGTCAAGTGGCCGGCATAGAACATTTGCCAATGAAGAATTATGAGAATCTTGGTTTGTATCAAATTTTAATGCCTCATTTAAATGACACATGGGTGAATGATTTTTCTAGAAGATTATTGGAACCCATACTCAATTATGATCAACAATATCAAACTCAACTTTATGAGACACTTCGTCTTTATTTTAAAAACGGTTGTCACACACAACTGACTGCCGAAAGTTTATTTCAGCATAAAAACACCATTTTATATCGGATCAGAAAAGTTAAGGAACTTATCGGTCCATTTGAATCAGATCAATCATTTTATGAACAGATGTCAATAGCCATTAAGATTCATGAATCCATTCAGCATACCTTCACATAAATGTGGAGGTTTTTTGTTGACAGGTATCAATTATCGTGTTAATATTCTCATATACTCATAAGTGCATATGAGAAAGGAGTCCTATGAATAACGCAACCACAATATTTAAATTACTCTCAGATGAAACACGACTGAGAATTATTATGTTACTTCAAAATGAAGCTCTCTGTGTTTGTCAATTAACAGGGATCTTAGAGATATCTCAACCAAAAGCTTCTAAGGCGCTTTCAAAACTCAGAGATTTAAATCTTGTTTCAGATGACCGTCAAGAAAAATTTGTTTATTATTCACTGAATAATAATCATCCTTTAATGTCGCACATACTGAATTATTTAAAAGATTCATTAGAATCATATCCACAACTACAATCAGATTATAACAGACTACATTTGAAAGAAACTTTCTTAACCAAATGTAGCACGACACAGTTAAAGGTCTAATAAGGAGATCACATGTTTATTTTTGAATGGCTTAATGCTCAATTATTAAAAATGGATTGGCTCTCAAATCTAGTTGCAAAACTAGTCACAGAAGTATTCAATCTTGATCTATCAACACGTTTAGGTGGCAGTTTACACTTCTTCATCTATGATGTCATAAAAATATTTATACTACTTTCTGTACTAATATTTACAATATCTTATATACAAAGTTTCTTTCCACCAGAAAGAACGAGACGTATACTCGGTAATTTTAATGGTCTCAGTGCCAATATTCTTGGTGCACTTTTAGGGACAATTACACCATTTTGTTCTTGTTCTAGTATTCCTTTATTTATCGGATTTACAAGTGCTGGACTACCAATCGGTGTTACGTTCTCCTTTCTGATATCATCACCACTTGTTGATTTGGCATCAGTTCTTCTATTAGCGAGTATCTTCAACTGGAAGATTGCATTTGCTTACGTCATAGTCGGTCTTATATTAGCAGTGCTTGGTGGTACTATCATTAGCAAATTAAAGTTAGAAAAATACGTGGAACCATTTGTATATCAAAATCAAATGTCTGAAGAACAACAAGATACTTTGTCTGTAAAAGAACGACTTGAGTTTGGTAAAGACCAAGTTCTTGATATTATTAAAAAAGTTTGGTTGTATGTTATCATCGGAGTTGGTATAGGTGCAGCTATTCATAACTGGATTCCAGAGTCTGTGATTTCAGCGGTTCTAGGTCAGGATAAGTGGTATTCTGTTATACTCGCAGTATTTGCTGGTGTGCCTATGTACGCTGATATATTCGGTACATTACCAATTGCAGAAGCACTTGTTTTAAAAGGTGTTGGTTTAGGGACTGCTCTTTCATTTATGATGGCCGTCACAGCACTTTCGTTACCATCAATGATTCTGTTAAAGAAAGTTGTAAAAACAAAATTATTGGTTATTTTCGCTGGACTTGTAACAACAGGTATATTAATCATAGGATATCTATTTAACGCATTTAGTTATTTAATCATATAGGAGGATTTTATGCATATTAAAGTATTAGGCACCGGGTGTAAAAAGTGTACAACACTTAAAGCAAATGTAGAAGAAGCAATCAAAAATGCAGGCATCGATGCAACAGTAGAAAAAGTAGAAGATATACAAGCAATCATCGGGTATGGTGTAATGAGCACGCCAGCACTTGTTATCGATGAGAAAGTTGTTTCTAAAGGTAAAGTCTTAAAAGCTAAAGATATTGAGAAATTATTCTAAAAATAAATGCCTGAGCAATTGCTCAGGCATTCTATTCTTCTAACAAAAAATCTATAATATTTTTATATTCTATTCCAGTTATCACTTGAATAACCTCGGTATTTTTAGATGCAATTAGCTTGTTTGAATAAGTTTTTCTCAAAATCATAACATCACATAAACTAAGTTTATAACTTCAAATTCATAAAGTCATTTTTTTTTGAAAGTTTTTGACTTACATGTAACAAAATACATTGCTATCCTATATTGTTTTATCTATAATCCAACTTCAAACTATAGAAAAGCCATATGCGGTCGCATATGGCTTCATTATTATTCTTTAATACCCTTCATACTGAGAGCAATCTTTTGTTTTTCTAGATCAATATCAATAACTCTGACTTTAACTTGATCCCCTACTGATACAACATCCATAGGTTTTTTAACAAATTTATCACTTAAATGTGAGATATGTACTAAACCATCTTGTTTAACACCAATATCAACAAAAGCACCGAAATCTACAACGTTTCGAACAGTCCCTGGTAGAATCATATCCACTCTAAGATCTTCTAGTTTAAGAACATCACTTCTAAAGATAGGCTTCGGCATTTCATCACGAATGTCTCTACCTGGCTTCTTCAATTCTTCAACAATATCTTTTAAAGTGAAGTAACCAATATCTAAGTCTTTTGAAATGCCTTTTAAATGATTTTCAATATCTTTAAGTCTTTCTTTCCCAGCATTTTGCTTCTTTGGTTGTTCAAAGTGAAGACTCTTTAGTGCTCCCAAACCTTTTAACTGTTTGCTATCAGATTTAAAAGATTGTTTTTCTTTTTTCTTCACCACTTCTGGTATTTTGAAAGCTAATATCTTTTCATCTATATCACCAAAAATAGAATTGATGTTATCTGAGTTGATATCTTTTAAGTCATACCCTAAAATTTCGATTAATCTAAACGTTTGTTCATATGATTCTGGATGAACAGATGTATTATCTAAAATATTCTTGCCTTCATAGATTCTAAGGAAACCAGCACACTGCTCATAAACCTTATCTCCTAACCTTTTGACTTTCTTCAAATCATTTCTTGCATCAAATCGTCCATTTTCATCTCTATAAGCAACTATGTTTTTTGCAACTGTACTTGAAATACCAGATACATATGCTAAAAGTGATGGTGATGCAATATTTAAATCGATACCCACACTGTTTACACAGTCCTCAACAACATTTGTAAGCGATTCATCTAATTTCTTTTGATTTAAGTCATGCTGGTATTGTCCAACACCAATATGTTTTGTATCAATTTTAACAAGCTCAGCAAGTGGATCTTGAAGTCTTCTACCAATTGAGATAGCACCTCTAATAGAAACATCTAAGTCTGGATATTCTTGTGTCGCAAGTTTCGAAGCCGAATACACAGAGGCACCTGCTTCTGATACTATTGTATAAAATACTTCTTCTGTCATCTCAGCCAATAATTCAGCAACCAATTGTTCTGTTTCACGAGACGCTGTACCATTTCCAATTGGAACAACATTAACATGGTACTTCTGAATCAATTCTTTCATCACTTTTTTAGATTTTTCAACTTCAAACTTAGGCGCATTAGGATATATTGTTTTATAAGCTAATAACTTACCTGTTTCATCTAAAACTGTAATCTTACAACCCGTTCTAAATGAAGGGTCAATCGCCATGATAATAACATCTCTAACAGGTGGTACCAATAAAAGAGGCTTTGTATTTTTTGCAAATACTTTGATGGCTTCTTCTTCAGCATGCTCTGTTAACATGGTTCTGATTTCTCTTTCAATCGATGGTGAAATCAAACGTTTATAAGAATCTTCAATGGCAACATTTAACTCATGATTACCCACTGCTTTTGAGTTGTGAATTGTTTCTTTCTTTAAGTATTCTACTATTTGATCATTTGGACTTTCCAGTTTCACTTTAATAAATTTCTCTTTTTCGGCTCTATTAGTTGCTAAAACTCTATGATCTGCAATTGATTTAACAGACTCTTTATAATCATAATACATCTCATAAACAGATTCAGCCTCTTTGTCTACAGCTTTCATGATTAAAAAACCGATTTCAAGATTCATATTTCTTATTTTTTCTCTATGACCAGGGTGATCTGAAATCATTTCTGCAATAATATCTATAGCACCTTGAATGGCATCTTTAGGTGTTTTCACTTCTAACTCTTCATTCAAATAGTCCATTGATAAAGCAATCAAATCTCCATCTTCTAATTCTTGATTAAAAATAATCATGGCTAAAGGTTCCAATCCTTTGGCTTTGGCTTTAGAAGCTCTGGTTTGTTTCTTCTGTTTGTATGGACGGTATAAATCTTCTACTCTTCTCAAGACATCAGCATCTATAATCTCTGCTTTTAATTCTTCTGTTAATTTACCTTGTTCATCAATCAATCTGATAACTTCTTCTTTTCTTGCTTCTAAGTTTTTTAAATAAGTTAAACGATCAAATAAATCTCTTAGAATTTCATCACTTAACCCACCAGTCATCTCTTTACGATAACGGGCTATGAACGGTACAGTGTTGCCTTCATCTAAAAGTTTAATTGTTTCTCTTACTTGATGTTCTTTTACCTTCAACTCCGAAGAAAGAATCTTAATTATTTTCTCCATAGCCCCTCCTATTCAACCTTTATCTTTTGCCTTAAATAAGCATTGATAAATCCATCTATATGTCCATCCATCACACTACCTATATTTCCAACTTCTTCGCCCGTTCTATGATCTTTTACCATATTATATGGATGGAAAACATAAGATCTAATCTGTGATCCCCAAGATATTTGAGAATAATCCCCACTTAGATCTTCTATTTTATCTTTTTGTTCTTGCTCTTTTAATTCAATAAGCTTTGCCATTAACATTTTCATAGCAGTACTCTTATTATTAAGCTGTGATCTTTCACCTTGACAAGATACCACCACTCCTGTTGGAATATGTGTGATTCTTACCGCTGAATCGGTTGTATTAACATGCTGACCACCAGCACCAGAAGCTCTAAACGTATCTAATCTTAAGTCCACAGGATTGATATCAATTTCAATGGAATCATCTAGTTCCGGCATGATATCAACTGAAGCAAAAGATGTATGTCTTTTACCCGATGAATCAAATGGCGATAATCTTACTAAACGGTGAACACCTTTTTCCGATTTTAAGAAGCCGTAAGCATTTTCTCCAGTAATCGATAATGACACTGTTTTAACACCTGCTTCTGTATCTCTAATCAAATCTAATATTTTATACCCATATTCTGCTTTATCACACCATTTACAATACATTCTAAATAACATTTCAGCCCAATCTTGAGCATCTAAGCCACCAGAACCTGCATGAATGGTCAAAATAGCATTCAAATGATCATACTCTCCAGAGAGAAGTGTTTCTAATCTTAGTTCATCCGCTCTTGATAATATACTTTCAACCAGTTTACTGGCTTCTTTTAGATAAGAGGGTTCTTCATCACTCATCTCAATCATCAAGTCCGCTTCTTCTTGATCTGAAACCAAATCTTCATATCGTTTGATTTTCTTCTTAAGATGTTTTGATTTTCTAAGAACAACCTGTGCTTTTTCATTATCATCCCAGAAATCAGTTTCCATCATTTTTGCATCGAGTTCTTTTACGGTTTGTTGCAGACTAGGGATGTCAAAGTGACCTCCCTAAGTCCTCTAAAAGAGTCTCTATTTCTTTTATTTCTTGTATACATTTATCTTTTAATATCATCTTAGACCTACTCTTCTTCAGTTAACCCACAACACTTTTTATATTTTTTACCACTGCCACAAGGACATGGTTCATTTCTACCAATTTTTTTAACTTTTCTAACGGTTTTAGAAACTGGTGCACCTTTACTGCTTTCGCTTGTGATTCTAATTTTATTTTCACGTTTGGTTTTAGTTTCTAAGTTTACATTAAGAACATACTTCACCGTATCCATTTGAAGGGCTTTGATCATTTCATCAAACATATCAAAACCTTCCATTTGATACGCACGAACTGGATCTTCTTGACCAACACCTCTTAAACTTACACCTTGTTTTAATTGATCCATTGCATCAATATGATCCATCCATGAACGGTCAACAATCTTAAGTAAGATGAAACGTTCGAAGTCTCTCATTCTTTCTGAAGTTACTTCTTTTTCTTTTGCTTCATATCGATTAATCGCAATCGCATGAATATCAGATTTTAATTGTTCCAGTGTTAATTTTTCGATTTCTGGATAATCAAGAGCATCCATTGGTAAGAATACTTGATGTAAGTATTCTCTTAAACCATTCATATCCCACTCTTCAGGATAATCATTACCAGAACAATACATACCAATTGCATCATCTATAATCGTATTAACCATATCTAAGATATGTTCTTTTACATCTTCTCCATGAAGCACTTTACCACGCTCTGCATAGATAATACTTCTTTGTTGGTTCATAATATTATCGTATTGAAGGACATGTTTTCTGATACCGAAGTTCTTCACTTCTACTTTCTTTTGTGCATTTTCAATAGCACGTGATAACATATTTGCTTCAATAGGTGTTTCATCACTGATTCCTAATTTTTCAACAACACCCTTGGCTCTTTCACTTACGAACAGACGCATTAAATCGTCTTCAAATGAGATAAAGAATTGAGATGACCCTTGGTCTCCTTGACGTCCAGCACGACCTCTTAACTGATTATCAATACGTCTAGACTCATGTCTTTCAGTACCTATAATATGAAGACCGCCAGCTTCTTTTACACGCATTGCTTCTTCATCAGTGACAAGTTTATGGGCTGCTAACAGATCTTTATATTTATCTCTACATTCTAAAATCAATTCATCCTCATAATCCAAAGGACTCATTGCATTACTAATAATTTCTTCTTCATAACCCATTTTTGATAAATCTTTTTGAGTCATGTAGTCAGCATTACCACCTAAAACAATATCCGTACCACGACCAGCCATGTTTGTTGCAATCGTAACCGCACTATAACGGCCTGCTTGAGCAACAATATCAGCTTCTCTTTCATGCTGCTTAGCATTTAAGACTTCATGTTTTACGCCTGATCTCTTAAGTACCTTACTGATCATTTCTGATGTTTCAATTGAAATGGTACCGACAAGTACAGGTTGTCCTTTAGCGTGTTTTTCTTTGATCTCTTCTACAATTGCTGCAAATTTACCATCAATTGATTTGAATATAACATCGGCTTTATCTTTTCTTGCTATTGGTTTATTCGTTGGAATAACCACAACATCCATACCATAGATATGATGGAACTCATCTTCTTCAGTTTTAGCTGTACCTGTCATACCAGAAATCTTATTGTACATTCTAAAATAGTTTTGAAGTGTTATTGTCGCAAGAGTTTGTGACTCTTTTTGCACTTCAATACGTTCTTTGGCTTCAATGGCTTGATGTAAACCGTTTGAGTATCTTCTTCCAAACATCAAACGACCCGTAAAGCTGTCAACGATAACCACTTCACCATCTTTACAGACATAATCAACATCTCTTTTCATCATAAACCTTGCACGAAGTGCTTGATTCACATGATGAGATTTTTCCATATGTTCTGGATCGCCTAAGTTTTCTATGTTAAAGAAATTCTCGGCTTTAGGAATACCACCTTCATCCGTTAAGATAATCGTTCTAGCTTTTTCGTCCAATTCGAAATCCACATCTCTTTTTAAAGTTGCAACAAACATATCCGCTATAGAATACATTTCTGTTGATTTTGCACCTTCTCCCGAAATAATAAGTGGTGTTCTGGCTTCATCAATTAGAATACTGTCCACCTCATCGACTATACAGTAATTTAATTTTCTTTGTGTTAAGTTCGCATTTTCAATCACCATATTATCTCTTAAGTAATCAAACCCAAATTCATTGTTTGTACCATATGTGATATCAGATTTATAAGCATTTTGTCTGTCTTTGCCTTTTACACCATGGATAACACATCCAACTGTAAGACCTAAGAACTCATATAATTTGCCCATCCACTCTTTATCACGATAAGCTAAGTAATCATTTACTGTAATAACATGAACACCATCACCTGAAAGTGCATTCAGATAAACCGGTAGAGTTGCCATTAGTGTTTTACCTTCACCTGTTTTCATCTCAGCTATACGGCCTTGATGCAGCACAATACCACCAACAAGCTGAACAGGATAATGTTTCATACCAAGTGTACGAACAGCTGCTTCTCTTACGGTTGCAAATGCTTCTGGTAAAATATCATCTAAGGTTTCACCTTGTTTAAGTCTTTCTTTAAGCTCATTTGTTTTTGCTTTTAATTCTCCATCAGTCAGTTTTGTATAAGCATCATCATAAGTTTCTACTTGTTTAACGATTGACATGACTTTATTGACTTCTTTGTCATTGAATCGGTTGTTTAAAAAATCTAAAATTCCCATTGTTTTCTCCTTTATTTAAGTCAGTCAGAAGATTGACCCACTCTATTTATTCTTTAACGTAAAAATGCAATAGATAAATCTATTGCATACTTTTATCTTCTTTTTATAGCTGAACCATATGAAAATTGAACCATTTTACCACGACCAGAATAACTTGGTCTCATCATTTCTCCAACAATCATCCATAACAGACCGAAAGACATTAATATGTCACCCATTGTTAGAATCTTAGGAAATGGATATGGTTTAGGTACAATGATAAATTTTGTAAATATCTGCATAACGCCTGTTGCTTCACTAGCGACATAATTGATGATTGTTCCATCCGTTACACCTTCAATAAGTGATGTAATGCCTGCACTTTCTAAGCCTGACATCATCACCGGCATTTTAAATGCATTAAATGCCATAATTGCTACATTGAACAAACCACCTATTAAAACAAGCCATACGCCTTTTTTGTCCAAATTCAATATCAATACTAAAAGTAAAATCACCATACTAAAGAACATTAGAATGACAGATGTACTTGTGATATTATCAAAATTTCTTAAGAATATAGGACCCATTGATAAAAAGAGTGATAAAATAATCAAATACCATCCTCTTATATTCATGTCAATGATGTTCGCTAACCGACCACCTTTGAAACCTCCTATAAATAGTCCGAGCACTACAGCTTCTAAAAACATAGTTTCCTCCAAGTTTTATTTATACACTACTTTATTATAAGACATAAGATAAGTGCTTACAAGGTGTTCAGCTATTAACTTTTTATAAAGATACTATGTCAAGATTATGACAATAACTTGTATATCATCCAATCTTCAGGTAATATTTACATAATGATATCAATAGAAGGAGAATTATATGTTATTAAAAATCGCAAAAAAACTTGCACTAGTTGTATTAATTATTGTTGTTCTCATTGGTGGCTACTTTGCTTTCATGACACTCACTGACTATCAACCCGATGAAGTCATTGCACTGAAACAAGATACACTCAGTAAACGTACGTTAGATCCTAATGAATCATTTAAGATTACGACCTTCAATATCGGATATGCAACACTTGATGAAAATGCGGATTTCTTTATGGATGGTGGTACAAAGTCAAAAGCAGAAAGTGAAGATGTGGTTTATAAGAATCTAGAAGGTATCACTTCTTTTTATAATGAGACCAATAGTGACTTCTATTTGATGCAGGAAGTTGATATTAAATCACTCCGATCTAAAAATATCAATCAATATGAATACCTAAGTGATTTTTTAGGTGATTATGAGTCAACATTTGCAACGAACTATAAAGTCCCATGGGTCCCAGTACCGATTATGAGTCCAATGGGATACGTCGAGAGTGGCATTGTTAATTTCTCAAAGTATCAGTCTGATGAACTTAAGAGATATCAATTCCCTGGTGAGGAGGCTTGGCCAAGACAACTGGCTCTTTTAGACCGATGTTTTATAGAAGCGCGTTACAAAATAACAGATGAAAAAGATCTTGTTGTTGTGAACCTTCATATGTCAGCTTATGATTCAGGTGGTTTTATGAGAGCACAACAAGTAGAGTATCTTCAAAATTTCTTGAAAAAGAATTATGAACAGGGTCATTACATTGTTGTTGGTGGAGATTACAATCACGAACTACCTGGTACCGATGCTGATAAATTCAACATCGAACCAAAACCAAGCTGGTTAAAAGTTATGGATGCAGAGTTCACAGGCTTCAACTGGTTTATTGATGAAAACATTCCAACAAACAGAGCCCTTGATAAAAGTTATGTAAAAGGCGTTAACTATGTCAGCAACATCGACGGATTCCTTGTGAGCGATAATATAAAAGTGACTCAAACAACGGTTCATGATCTAAACTTTGAAAACAGTGATCACAACCCAGTGACCATAGAATTTGAACTCAATAATTAATAATAAGCCCAGATGCATGCATCTCTGTCTCTT
>JABXKX010000622.1 GCA_013619035.1 Peptostreptococcaceae bacterium | reverse complement strand
CTTTTATATCTGCAGGAACTGCAGTGTTAATTGCTCAGAACATTGGTGCCAACAACAAAAGAGAAATCAAACGTATTTCCAGTGTCTCATTGGGTATGAATCTTATCATCGGTACTGTGTTCAGCCTTTTGTTAATATGGCAAGGTAAAACCTTACTTTCGCTTTTGGGTTTAGAAGGTGAACGATTGATATTGGCTTCTAAATACATCAACATTGTTGGTGGTTTTATTATGATTCAAGCACTTCTTAATACCGTAACGGCAATCATTCGTAGTCATGGTGATACACATATAACACTAAGGGTAACAATTGGAATGAACATCATGAACGTTATTGGAGATGCTATATTCATTTACGGTCTTTTTGGTGCTCCAACTATGGGCGTCACTGGCGTTGCCATTGCAACAACTGCAAGTCGTTTTGTAGCGCTCTGTATTTTACTCATTATCCTATTTAAAAATTATATCGAATTATCAGACTTGAAATTATTATTCTTAAAACCAATTGAAGAAGTAAAAATGTTATTAAGAATTGGCGTGCCTGCGGCCATGGAAAACTTGTCATATAGTGTATCTCAGACAGTTATTGCATCACTCATCATTATGAATTTGCCTGAAATAGCATTTACTACACGTATCTATGCTTTCCAAATTTCATGGTTCATGTTATTGTTTGGAGCAGCGGTTGGACAAGGTACTCAAATTATGATTGGCCAATATGTTGGTGCAGGTGAATTTGAAGAGGCCTACAAAGTTTGTTTAAAAAACTTCAGAATTGCCCTTTCTATAACCATTCCACTCAGCATCGGGTTGTTTATCTTTGGTGGACAACTCATCGGTTTGTATACAACTGATCCAAACCTAATAAAATTAGGTGCCTCTGTATTGATCATAGATGCCATCTTAGAGCCTGGTAGAACGTCTAATTTGGTCATTATTAGTGGTTTAAGAGGTGCTGGTGATGTTTTATTCCCAGTCGTTATAGGCATTGTCTTTATGTGGGGATTTGCTGTTGGTTTAGGCTATTTCTTAGCTGTAACATTAAATATGGGATTAGTAGGCTTTTGGATTGGTATGGCTTGTGATGAATGGCTTCGTGGCTTTTTTATGCTACTCAGATGGAAAAGTGGTATATGGAAAACAAAAGTTATGGCAAAAAAAGTTGCTTAGGATTTCTTTATGAAATCCTTTTTTTTTATAAAAAAAATAATGTTGGATAATTTAATATCCCAACATTATTTATATATTATTTTTTCTTTAATTTAATTCTGTAATCTCTACCTTTGTTGCCACATATAGATTCACAAGTGACATGGCTGCTGCTATAAAGAATATATATTGAGGCCCAATTTTATCCCATATAATACCGGCGAGTATCGCACAAGTAATGGATACAACATGATCAAGTGATAATCCAAGAGATAAGGTTGGTGTGAAATCTGATGGTTCTACCAAAATAGATTTCAAATAAAGCGTTCTGATCATGCCCATTTGATTGGACATTTTATCAACAATAAATAATATGTAAGCCATTAATACGGGTAATCCAGTTACAGGAATATGACTGGCTTTAAATAATGCTGATAATATACCATATAAAATATAAACACCAATAAATGATAAGGCATCTGCATACAGTAACTTCTTAACGCCAAATCGATCAATCCATCTACCCAGTGCAGGTATAAAGAAAATACCAATTAAAGAGCCTATAATACTTAAGATTGAAAGTGTATCTACTTTCTTATTTAACAGTTCAATTAACACCCATGGGCCATAAACCAACATGATCTGTTTTTGTACACCGTACATAACGGTTAAAACATAATAAAATTTATATTCTTTTCTAAAAATAAACTTAACGCGTTTATCAGAGACAATTTTATGATCGACCATTTTTGAGAGTATCGAATACAAGAAGAAAACAACACTCATCACAATTGCTGCTACAATAAACACCCATTTGATATCAGATTCGAATGAAAACAATCCCACTCTATACCCAATAAAGACCACAAGTCCTGCAACCATTGTAAAACCAGTATAAACACCTTTATACTGCCCCATTCTTTTACCTATATTGCCTTTTTTTATCAGGTCCATACCTATGGCATCTCTAAGAGGCATCGCCATATGTGAACCCATAGAATGAATAAATATAAAGATCAACATGACATTATAACTTGGTGTGAATAAACCCAACACCAAAATACCGACAATCCCTAAAATATTAGCAAACATCGCTATTTTAATATCTGAAAACCCAGCAATTAAAGCGATTACGAATATCGTTAATACACCTGGTAATTCTCTTGGAAATTCTATAAATCCTCTTTGTTCTGCTGTTACTTGATACACATCTTTAAAATAATTTGATAAAACACCACCACTTAATCCTGCTGCTAAAGCCGATAACGCAATTATTAGAAAATATATTTTTAAAGTTGGACTCATACTTTTGATTTTTTTAACCATCTCTACCTCGCTTTATTTCTACACCCTAACTATTATATCATGTCCATTTTCATATACAATCTTAAGTTAATAATAATTAAATAATTTCTAAAAGCTTGAAATCGTTCATTATTCAAAATACAATAATTT
>JABXKX010000071.1 GCA_013619035.1 Peptostreptococcaceae bacterium | reverse complement strand
GCTGCTTTATCTATTTAAAGATAAAAATATGGCTCTAATAGGTGTTTTGATTGGTATGAGCATGGCACTATTAGTTGATTACAAACATTTGAAATCATATTGGAATGGTTCAGATAGAAAAATAGAGTTTAAAGGTTATAAAAAAATATTCTTTTCAAACTTTTATTATTACTATTTAACCTCTATCAGTTTGATTGTATGTAATTACTTTTTACCTGAAACCTCTGGTGTATTTGCTGTAAGTATTCGTTACAGTCAAGTATATATACATGTAGGATTTAGCATTATTACAGTTTTAGTACCTATTATGAACAAGTACAAATATGATCTCAAAACCTTTAAGAAATATGCCAGTTTATTCTTAAGTTTATGTATTGGCGGTGGTTTAATGGCTTTGGTATTGTATCTAAAAGTATTTCCGAATTCTGTTGAATATTTATTTGGTGTAGCATACTTAGAAGCTGGACAGTATATGGCTTTGCAAGCTTTAGGTTATTTCTTATTCGTCATTAGCAGTTTCTTTGTTTCAATGGAAATATTAATTGATAAAAAACATTATTCCTATTTGTTAATGGGATCAGCAGTACTCTTAACCGTGGCATTGATACTAAATCATAACAGTCTTTTAAATATTATATTAAATGAAGTTATCATATTTTTAGCATTATGTTTAACGATTACTATCGATTTTTATAAAAAGGAGGATCATATGAAAAAATCAAAAATCAATTTACTATTTTTATCATGGCGTGATATTAAAGCTCCAAAAAAAGGTGGCGCAGAAGTATTTACCCATGAAATGCTTAAAAACGTAGATACAGACAAGTTTCATATCACTCATATTTCACCTGTTTTTAAAGGGGCTGAAAAAGATGAAATTATAGATGGGGTGCATTATAGAAGAAGAGGTAATATCGCTACAGTTATCTTATATGCGATGGTGTATTACTTAAAAAACAGAAACGTCATTGATTATGTCATTGATCAATGTAATGAACACCGATTCTTTACACCGTTTTGGTTACCAAGACATAAAAGAATATTATTTATTCACCAATTTGGCAGAGAACTATGGAGAAGAAATTTGAGTTTTCCTTTCTCAGAAATCGGATACCGTTTGGAAGATGTCATTACAAAAATATACAGAAGAGGATATACCTTTACGGTTTCACCATCAACTGAAAAAGACTTGATGGACATCGGATTCAAAAAAGAGAAGATTGGTATTTTACCTGAAGGCATTAACTTCTTACCATGGTCACCAGAATCATTTTTAAAGAAAGAACAAACCACTACATTTACCTATGTGGGACGATTTGCCAGATACAAAGGTATTGATGCAGCTATAGAAGCATTTGGACAGTTAAAGTCAGAATATCCTGAAATTAAAATGTGGATTGTAGGTAAAGAAAAAGAAGAGTTTAAGAAAGAAGTGCTTCAACCTATTATTGAAAAGTATCATTTAACTGTGAATAAAGATATTACATTCCATGGGTTTGTCAGTGAAGAAAAGAAACTTGAATTGATGAGTAGAAGTCACACACTTCTTTATCCATCAGATAGAGAAGGCTGGGGATTAACCGTAACAGAAGCTGGTGCGGTAGGTACACCAAGTATTGTTTATAATTCGCCAGGACTAGTTGATGCTGTGA
Source organism: Peptostreptococcaceae bacterium (assembly GCA_013619035.1). The sequence continues at coordinate 959 of JABXKX010000071.1, read as the reverse complement.
ATCAAGGTCATGCAGGATATATTACACCGGACAACAGCTTTAAAGGACTATTAAATGTGATGAGACATTCCATTGAAAATCAAGAGAGTTATACAAAAGTTAGAAAAGAAGCTTATGAATTTTCAAAAGGATTCCAATGGACTACCACAGCAAAAGTACTTGAAAAAGAAATGTTTGGTTTGTTGAAGGAGGAGATCATATGAATAAAATAGCACTTGTTATTACAAGCTATAATAGTGAACGTTATATTGAAAAATTATTAAACAGCATCATTTTACAAGATAGAGATGATATATATGTCATTATCTCAGATGATGGTTCAACCGATCAAACCGTGGCACTTTTAAATCAGTTTAAATCCAACTATACAAGATGTGATGTATTGGCCCTTGAACACCGTGAAAGGGGTTATGCCAGAACCAAAGCCATTCAAGTGGCTTTAGAAAAACATATGGATTACATGATGTTCTTAGACTCCGATATGGTGATGGAAAGTCATTTGATTGATGAATGCCTGGTGGTTATGACTCATGACATTAGGATTGGTGCACTTGTTTTAAAAGAGATTCCAGTTTCTAATCATCAAAATCCTATGACAAAGGTAAAGATCTTTGAAAGAACCATCTTAAACAATTCCTCTAGAATACTAGATAAGAACAGTATTGAAGCTGCAAGATTTTGGAGAACATCAGCTTATATCGACTCTGGTGGCATTAATCCCAATCAGATTGCATTTGAAGAAACCCAACCGACGATCAGGTACATTGAAAACGGAGGATTAATTATCAAACATACAGGTCATGGTGTGTATCATGATGAAAAGAAAGTCACACTAATCAACATCTTTCAAAAGAAAAAATACCATTTCAGTGTGATGAATAAAACTTTTGAATCAGAAGATTCTGGTTTATTAAAAGCATTAAAACGTTGGTATTTCTTTAGACCAGTGATGTATAAAC
>JABXKX010000303.1 GCA_013619035.1 Peptostreptococcaceae bacterium | reverse complement strand
AATGTATACTCTAATGAACTCATCATCAATGATCATTTAGAGGAATTGGTAGTTTATCCTGAAACAATTGTTTCTAGAACGCTATTCTCACCTTATAAATATTACAGCAGTAGTTTTAAGAAGGATAAGATTTTTGGTAATGAAGACAGTATTGTTTACAGAAAAGCACGAACCAATATTAATCTTGAACGATACTCAGTAAATTATATTAAACCAGAGTTTATACATTTATATGATACGTTACCAGATGATTTAAGAGATCATTATCTAACGGTTCCCTCTCTAGGTCTAATTCAAACAAGAGCCCTTACTGCAAGGTTAACGACAGAACTTGATGATCCCTATGAAATTATGAAAACCTTGGAGCGACATTTAAGAGATAATTACCGTTACACTTTGAATACTCGTGCGATAGATACAGATAAAGATTTTGTTGAAAACTTCTTATTTGAAGAAAAACAAGGTTATTGTACATATTTTGCGACTTCGCTAGCGGTGATGGGCAGAATGGCTGGTGTACCAACGCGTTATGTAGAAGGTTTTATAACGAGCAGCATCTTAGATTATGAAGGTTACTATGAAGTATCAGCCAACAGAGCACATGCATGGGTTGAAGCTTACATTGAAGGTCAAGGCTGGGTCAGATTTGAAGCAACACCAGCATATCTAAATGGAGATGAAATTGTTAACGATGATGTATTTGATGACGCTTTGGAGTCGAGTGATGGTATCATGGGAGAGTTTGATAGAAACATTTTCAGAGAAGAAGAAGAGGGAGGTTTTGCTTCAACTGAGACTAAAACAATGCCAGTTCAAGATATTCTTTTGATTCTTTTATATGTATCTATGGTAATACTCGTTATTATCTTTGTTTATACAAAAGCCCGTCGACTTAAAAAAGATATTTCTGATGGTACGCCAGATGAAAAAATCAAGAAAAGAATTTTGTATATGTTGTCAATGTGTAAATTAATAGATGAAGAGGTCAACACAACAGAACTTCCTAAACATGTCATTGTTCGAGTTTCTACAGAGGCACTGGCTTTAGAAGTACCTGATGAAATCAATCAGATGATAGATACTTCGCTTTATAGCAATAAAGTTCTTGAATTGGATGAATTTGAGAGATTAAATGAATTCTTTATCCTGTTCGAATCGGCTGTAAAGAAAAAGATAACGCGAGTAGGACACTTTGGTCAAAAAGTATTGATGAATTCTCTATATCATAAAGACTATTATCAATAATTATTTAAGTAATCTTGAAACCTCTGCTGAAAAGCAGAGGTTTTTCGGGTATAATAGAGTTGTTAATAGAAGGAGAAAATTATGGAGATGATGAAAACACCACCACATGATATGCGAGCAGAGCAATCAGTTTTGGGTGCAATGATACTGGACAAAGAAGCGATATTAGATATCGTTGAGATTATAAAAGCAGAAGATTTTTATAGAAATGCTCATAAAGAATTATTTGATTCTATTATGACTTTATATGAAAAGAATGAACCGGTTGATATGGTAACACTAGCAGATGAATTGGCTTCTAGAGAAGCTCTTGATAATATTGGTGGCATTGAGTATTTAAACGACTTAACAACCGCAGGTATTATTACTGGTAATGCTAAGTACTATGCAAAGATTATTGAAGAAAAATCGATGCTTAGACGTTTAATTAGTGCATCTTCAGAGATCCTTGATTTAGGGTATTCAACTGAAAAGGCTGTTGATGTATTAGAAATCGCAGAAAAATCGATTTTTGATATTTCTCAAAAGAAAGCTCGTGATGGATTTTCATCAATTAAAGAGATCTTGATTGAGACTTATGAACAAATAGAAAAGGCTTATGAATCCGAAGAATCAATTACAGGATTGTCTACTGGATTTAGAGATTTAGATCATAAAACATCGGGCTTACAACGTTCAGATCTTATTTTGGTTGCTGCTAGACCTTCTATGGGTAAGACGGCATTTAGTGTTAACTTATGTCAAAATGTTGCAACACAAAATGAAGGTTCAAGTGTTGCTATTTTCAGTCTGGAGATGGCGAAAGCACAATTGGTACAAAGAATGCTTGCTACCCAAGCTGGTGTTGGCCTTGGTAAGATTAGAAATGGTGATCTAACACCAGAGGATTGGGCTAAACTTGCGAGTGCAAGTGCACCCCTATCACAAGCCAAAGTTTATATTGATGATACCCCGGGTATAACTGTTATGGAAATGCGTGCAAAATGTAGACGTCTTAAAATGGAGCAAGGTCTTGATATGATCATGATTGACTATTTACAGCTGATGTCTGGTGGTGGAAAAGGTGATAATAGACAACAGGAAATCTCTGAAATTTCCAGAGGGTTAAAAGGTCTTGCAAGAGAAATGGATTGCCCTGTTATTGCCTTATCACAGTTATCGCGTGCCCCTGAATTAAGAGCAGATCATAGACCTATTTTATCCGATCTTAGAGAGTCAGGTGCAATTGAGCAGGATGCGGATATTGTAATGTTTTTATATAGAGATGAATATTATTTCAATGATTCTGAAAAGAAGGGGATTGGTGAAATTATTATTGCTAAGCAAAGAAACGGTGAAACAGGTACAGTGGAATTGGCTTGGTTAGGTGATTTGGTTAAATTCGTAAACTTGGAAAGAGAGCAGTAAATGGTCATATTATCTAAATTAACTAGAGATGATGTCCATAAAATGATGGCTTGGGGAAAACATCACGATCCTAGGTTTTATCATTACAACTTCGATTTATCCACGGAACGTGGTTTTGACATGTGGTATAAATCAAAGAAAAAGCTATTTTCTAGAAAAATATATAAAGTAGAAACTTCAGAACATGTGATGGTTGGATTTGTAACCATTAAAAATATCAAATGGTCTACTCGCACAGCTGAGATGGGAATTGTTTTTGATCCTAATCATTTATCCGAAGGGTATGGCTCTGAAGGCATGAAAGAGATTTTCAAAGAATTTTTTGATGAACTTCATATGGAGAGACTTTATTTGAGAGTCGCAAAATTTAATAAACGTGCTCAAGTTTCTTATTTGAAGGTTGGATTTAAAATCTATAAAGAAGAAGAAGAAGTATTTGAAAACCAGTTGATCAATGATTTGTTAATAAAATGTTGTGATGATTTCTTTATGTTAGATGATGAAATGTATACAGATTATATTTCTATGGAATTAACCAAAAAGGACTATGAAAGCCTAAAATGTAAATAATAAACATAGGATATTCAATTAATGTTCGATAATACACGAATGTTTATGTAAATATTCAATAAACATTCGGAAAAATGAAGGTTCGTCATTGACTTCAGGAATAGCTTTTGTTATGATATCTATGGGTTTTATAAGGAAACGCAATGCGTTTTTTTCTTTGTTTAAGATTTTTAGAATTTCATTTATTTGAAATTAAATTATAAACTTATTAAGTGAGGTGCGATATGTCTACAGTGGTAATCGTCGGGTCCCAATGGGGAGATGAAGGTAAAGGAAAAGTTATTGATTACTTAGCATCAGAAGCAGATGTTGTGGTAAGAGGTCAAGGTGGTAATAATGCAGGTCATACAGTTGTTGTAGGTGACAAGAAGTATGCTCTACACTTAATTCCATCAGGTATTTTAAATAAGGACGCTGTTAATGTAATTGGTAATGGAGTTGTATTTGATCCAGAAGGATTCTTAAAAGAAATTGATGGTTTAGAAGCACAGGGTGTTGATACATCAACTATTAGAATTAGTGAAAGAGCACATGTTGTATTCCCATATCATAAAACAATTGACCGTTTAGCTGAAGAAGCAAGAGGAAAAGCTAAAATAGGTACAACAGTAAAAGGTATCGGACCAACTTACATGGACAAAGTAGAACGTTCGGGTATTCGTATTTGTGATTTAATGAATGAAGAAGTATTCGAAGATAAAGCTCGTGCTCAAATTGAAGCAAAGAATTTAATCATTACTAAAATTTATGAGAGTGATCCATTAGATGCTGATGAAATAATTTCAGCTTATAAAGCATATGCAAAACGTATCAAGCCGTTTGTAGCAGATACAACAGTGATTGTATATGATGCTGTTAAAGCAAATAAAAAAGTATTATTAGAAGGTGCTCAAGGCACATTATTAGATATAGATTTTGGAACGTACCCGTATGTAACCTCTTCACACCCTATATCAGGTGGATTTGCAATTGGTTCAGGTATTGGTCCAAATATGATAGAAGAAGTAGTTGGTATTACAAAAGCTTATACAACTCGTGTTGGTAAAGGTCCTTTTGTAACTGAATTAGAAGATGAGACTGGTGACAAAATCAGAGTTGCAGGACACGAGTTCGGTACAACAACTGGACGTCCAAGACGTTGTGGTTGGTTAGATCTTGTTATTGTTAAGTTTGCAGCTAGAATCAATGGTATGACATGTATATCATTAATGCTTCTTGATGTATTATCAGGATTTGAGAAACTTCAGATTTGTACAGGATATGAATACAATGGTGAAGTCATTGAACATTTCCCAGCAGATTTAAATGTTTTAGCTAAATGTAAGCCAGTATATACTGAGTTAGAAGGATGGAAAGAAGATATCACAAACTGTGAGTCATTTGAAGACCTTCCAAAAGAAGCTCAAACGTATATTGAAACAATTGAAAAACTTGTTGGTATTCCAGTGAAGATTGTTTCTGTAGGACCTAAGAGAAGTCAAACAATTATTAGAGAACGAATTTATAGAGCTTAATCAAAAGCACAACCGTAATGGTTGTGCTTTTTTAGATTTGATTAATTGGTGAACCTTCAAGAAATGCTTTTAAATTATTAACCGCTGTATGCATGAGTCGTTCTCTTGCAGCTTGAGTTGCCCAAGCAATATGAGGTGTAATGATACAGTTTTCAACAGACAATAATATATTATCAGTTGGTGGTTCAGAGGATAAAACATCAATGCCAGCAGCATACACTTTCTTAGAAAGTAATGCTGCTTTCAAATCTGCTTCTACAATCAGTCGTCCACGAGAAGTATTTATTAGAATGACACCCTCTTTCATCTTATTGATAGAAGATGTGTTGATCATATCTTCTGTTGATTCGGTTAACGGACAGTGTAAACTGATGACATCAGACTCTTTATAAAGAGTATTAAGGTTTACAAACTTAAAAGTATCTGACTCCAAAGATATATCTGGCGTTCTGGTATAAGCTAATATTTTCATACCAAATGCTTCAGCAATTTTTGCGGTTTCTAAACCAATTCTTCCAGCGCCTATAATGCCAAATGTTTTTCCTTTTAATTCGATTAATGGATGATTCCAGAAACAGAAATCTGGACTTCTTGTCCACTGACCTTCATGGACAGCTTGACTGTGAGCCCCAATATGATGACAAATTTCTAATAACAATGCAAAAACATACTGTGCAACTGTTTCAGTACCGTAAGTAGGTACATTGGTAACAACAATCTTTTTATCTTTTGCTGCATCTACATCAACAACATTGTATCCTGTTGCCAAAACACCAATGTATTTTATATGACAAGCCTCTAAGGTTTCTTTCGAGAGTGGTGTTTTATTGGTAATGACGATCTCTGCATCACCAATTCTTTTAATAATATCCTTTTCTTCAGTACGATCATACAAAGCGACTGTGCCTAAAGTCTCCAGAAGAGTCCAACTGAGGTCGCCTGGATTAAGTGTATATCCGTCTAATACTACAATTTTCATAAGTCCTCCAAAAAAAATAACACTGTCAAATGACAGTGTTATTATGGTGTATAATTCCCACCGTGGCCATTTGCAATTAAAACAGCTTGTTCCAAATCAATTTTGGTTTTTCGCATAATGATTTGAGCAATATTGCCATCAAAGATAGAGCTTCTGATGTCTGCCCCAATAAAATTTGTTTCGTATATTCTAGATTGTACAAAGGAACAATCTTTTACTGTAGATTTTTGAAAGTTAGTAAAACTAAAATCACTACCGGAAAAATCGACATTTTTGAATGTTTTATTCGAAAAATTTTGTTGTGATAAATCGGTATAAGACCAGTCACCACCCTCAATTTCGATTAATGAAATATCAGTATCAATAAAACTGGAACCTGTTAACTTACAAGCCTTAAAGTCTGTAGAGAAAAATCTAGAAAATCTAAAACTGCTGTTAATTATGGCAGAATCATGAAATACTGAGCCATTGAATTTGCAGCCTTTAAATTTACAGTTTTCAAAACGACTACGCGTTATATGGATATCTTCAAAGATAACACCATCAAATACACATTCAATAAATTCAACGTCAGTCAAATCTTCTATTTCATCTTCATAAAAATTTTCATACATGTTATGTGATTCTATACTTCCCATCTTAAATCCTTTCCGAAAAATGGTATAAATTCAAATTGCCCAAATAATCTTGAGGTAATTCGATCTGAATATGTTTCAGCCAATTGCTGAGGTGTAAAATTAGTTGAGATAATGGTTTTTCTATCTTCTAATAATCTGGTATTAATGATGTTAAAAAGTTCTGTTGTTGAAAATGTATTGATCATCTCTGTTCCAAGATCGTCAATAATCAACAAATCACAATTGATTAACATATTATATCTAAATCTCATATCATCTGTTTTTTTGTTAGAAAATCTATAATTACTGATTGTATCGATGATTCTAAAAGCGGTTTGATACAACACGGTATGTCCTTTATCCAATAATGCTTTTGCAATACAGTTACATAAGAAAGTTTTACCAAGTCCCGTCTGACCATAGAACAACATGTTCTTTTGATCTTTTAAATGAAAATCATATACAAAGGATTCACAGTTTGCAAGAACGGACATCATATGAGCTTTGGGTGAACTTTTATAGGCTTCATTATATTCATCAGAAAACACTTCTAAATTATAAGTATCAAAATTCTCTCTTTCTAATACATCGGTAATATTGGAGTGAATATAACTGGTTTTAATCAGTTCTTGTTTGTAACATGAGCAAGGTTTACCAGATTTTAAAAACCCTGTATCGTCACATTTGTCACATTGGTAATGTATTGTTAAAAAATCACGCGGAATATTATGTTCAGTTAACATGATATCTTTATCTTGTTGTAACATTTTAATTTCTTCTTCAATTGCTTTCATTTCGAGAACTGCTTGATCAGGATTCTTAATAGAAGCCATTGCGATATTGAGACCTAATTTACTGATCTGTTTATCAATGGATTTAATTTTTGGAATAAAGGTATAAATTTCTGAACGTCTATCCTCAAGATCCTTAACAGCTTTATCTCTTCTTTTTTGAAAGATTAGTTTTAATTCTCGATTGGTTTCCATGGCAACTCCTACTTCTTAATACCAAGCTTCTTTTCAAGCTCATCATTAGAATACTTTTCTCTTTGATTAAAATTATGGAACTTATTGGTTGTTGCTGTTTTTTTCTTATTTACAGTTGTTGTCGTTTTAGAACGATTTGCGAGATGATTCTCATATTCTGGAATCGTTTTTATATTTTGTTTAAACAATGATTCAATAGCTTTATGCATATAATTCATATTGATATTAGAAGTTCTCTTTGAGGTTTCAGTCAATACTTTGGTGATAAAATCCATCTCCAATTTAAAGTCATCTAACCAAATATCAATAATCTCTTTATCACCAGCAGATGGCAGTTTGTTTGCATATCCGAGTGTACGATATACAGCTTTATAATGATTGTAATGAGACTGACTTTTCGCAAAATGATCATCTAAATCTTTGATAGTTAAAATACCTTGATCCTGCCATCCTCGAACAACAGAAGCAATATAATTGATATGTTTAACACCGCGGTCTTCTACACAATACGTGAAGGCGCGGATAATAACCTCCAAATCAATATTTTGCTCATAAATCCAATCAAGAACAATATTTCTCTCGTTAGGCACCAGTTGGCGTCTCATAATCTGATCTATTTGGTAGAACATTTTTTTGATTTCAGGATTTTTACTGGCTTCTAATAGACTAATATTAGACTTAGAAACAACCGGAGTTGATGTTTTGTTTTTGTATAAACCTGCTGCAAGAAGTTGTCTAAGTGATAAAAATTCGATGTCATAACTTTCGGTATTTGTAATTTTTCTTACAATACCCTTTTCTTCCCAAAAATCCCAAGATCTCAAGACATCATCTAGAGGTATATTGAGATGTTTTGCAATAGTATCGTGGGTAATCTCTTTTCTAGAATTTACTTCGTGACTGCATTTAAATCCAAACAAGTACACTTTAACTGCCGTGCCATTTGCCATTGGCATAAAGTCATTAATAAATACATTTTCAATGGCAGTTTCGCCTAAATCTAAATCTGTTTTCTGTCTATAAAAGCTCATAATTACCCTTTCCTTATTTAATATGTTAGATTTATTATAGCATACCTCGTATCGATTTTTTGTTATAACATAGGAACTTAATAAGAAAAAGTTTTAAAAAATATTCTCGTTATGATATACTGGATATGTTAAAGACTAACTAGGGCTATTAGGAGTATATTTTATGAGTAAAAAAAGAAAGAAAAACTCGCATAACTCGCATAATAAGAAGAAGAATAGCAGTCGAAAAAAACAACAGTCATTAAATTGGTTTCAAAAAATAACTCAAAAAGTATCTTTTGAACCGGTTAAGACTTTTTTTATTGAATTGATGCAAAAGTTCAAGCAACTTGAAGTCTCATCATTTATGAGTAAAGGAAAGTCTAGTATGTTGAATCATAAGAAAGGCATTATTTTTGCTTTATCTATGACAGCAATTATTGCAATTGGCTATTTCACTGTTGTAAATCCACCAACGAAATCGGAAGCGAGTACATCTACAGTAAGCATTAATCTAGAAGAAGAACAGACATCATTTATGGATGATGTAGAATCTGAAGTAGGAAACATCCCAAATACAGATAAAGAAACTGCAGTCGTGAATTTAGAAGAGACATTAGTTGACTCTACTGAAGTTCAGACTGAAATAGAAGAAGAGAGTACTGCGGAAGTTGCAAATGCAGCGGTTCAGCCATCTATCGATGTTATTTCAGCCGCAAATATTTCTGGCGAAAGAATTTCGTTGGAAGTTTTGAAAGAAAAACCAGTGTATGATCCTATTGAGAAATCAATGATGCTTGGTATGGATATGTTTGCAATTATTGTTGATAATAAAGAAGTTGCTTATTTCCAATCGGAAGAAGAAGCAAATGATGTTTTAGAGACTTTAAAAGCTCAATATCTTGCTGAAGGTGCCGTTGAAGAACGTGTTATTTTTAGAGAGAGTATTGAAGTTGCTAAAGTTAAAAGAGATATATTTGATTGTAATGGTTTCCAAACAGCCGAGGAAATTTTAGAATATATCGTGAAAGGTACAAATGAACAACGTATTCATACTGTTAAATCAGGTGAAAACTTCTGGGTAATAGCAGAAGATTATGGATTAAATGTTCAAGATTTAATAGATGCCAATCCTGGTATTGACGAAAAAAGATTACAGATTGATACGGAACTGAGTTTGATTGTTGCAGAACCAATTATTAATATTGTTACAATTTCAAAAGTTGAAAGAATTGATCCCGTACCATATGGTCGTGGAGAAAATGTTAAGACTGATAAGTATTACCAAGGTGAGTACAAAACGAAGCAAACAGGTATCCCTGGTGAAGCAGAAGTTGTTCTAGAAGTTTATATGGAAAATGGTAAACTTCTAGGTGAAAAAGTATTGGATCAAACCGTTATTACACAACCCGTTGAACAAATTGTTTATGAAGGTACAAGACCTGCACCACCAAAGATTGGAACTGGTACCTATCAAAACCCAACATCAAGAGGTTACATTACTTCAAACTTTGGAAGTAGATCTCTAGGCTATCATAATGGTATTGATATTGGTATTCCATCAGGTACAGATGTTGTTGCTGCTGATGGTGGTATTGTAACTTACTCAGGTTATAAGGGCACTTATGGCAAACTGATTATGATCAATCATGGTGCAAATAAAGAAACGCGTTATGCACATAATTCAAAATTATTGGTATCATCAGGTGAAAAAGTACACAAAGGTCAGCTGATTGCTTATAGTGGTAATACTGGAAGATCTACAGGACCGCATTTACACTTCGAGATTAGAATTAATAATAATCCTGTAAATCCAAAAAAATATGTAAACTATTAGGCACAAGTTAAATTGTGCCTTTCTTTTTTATTTAAAAGACAAAATCGTGACAAAAGCTTAAGAACGCTTTACTTACGGAGAATTAATTTTTAAACTATGGGTATAAGGAGGGTTTTATGAGAAAAAAAGTATTGGTAGTAGACGATGAAAAAGCAATTTCTGATATAATTAAATTCAACCTATTAAAAGACGGATACGATGTAGAAGTAGCTGAAGATGGTGATGAAGCACTTAAGAAAGTATATCTGATTCAACCCGATCTTATTTTATTAGATGTTATGTTACCAAAATTAGATGGCTTCCAAGTCTGTCGTAAAATAAGAGAATCTTTTAATACGCCAATTATTATGTTGACGGCAAAAGAAGAAGAAGTAGATAAAGTACTCGGTTTAGAATTGGGTGCAGATGATTATATTACAAAACCATTTGGGATGAGAGAGTTACTTGCTAGAGTTAAGGCAAATATCAGACGTGTTGATATTGATAACTTAGATACATCATCTGTTAAATCGGTTCAAATTGAATCTGGTAATTTGACAATAGACTTAGAGCGTTATGAAGTTAAGAAAGATGACGATGTCATCGAATTAACACTTAGAGAATATGAATTGTTAAAGTTTTTAGCAACACAAGAAAATCAAATATTCACACGTGAACAACTTTTAAAAGATGTTTGGGGATATGAGTATTTTGGTGATATTCGTACAGTAGATGTAACCATTAGAAGATTAAGAGAAAAAATTGAGGATGATTCAAGTAGTCCAAAGTTCATCATGACAAAACGTGGTGTTGGATACTACTTTAGGAGGATTTAATGTTCAAGAGCATTCGGTGGAAATTTGTAACCATCTACTTTATATTGGTTTTGATTGCCATGCTCGTTGCAGGAATATTCATTATTAAAGAAATAGATGATCTTCACATCAGTAAAGCCAGTCAAGAACTTGAAGGGGTCAGAGAAGTTTTAATGCCTGAACTTCAAGATCTTACAGAACTATCTCAAAATAAAGAACTCGTTCTTAATATTATTGAAGATTACAACCGTGCAGGTTTTGGCATCGATGAAGAAGTATGGGTTATTGATGACAATCGTAATGATGTTATAGCAACAACTGGTGTTGGTGATTCGAGTTTCTTAAAAGATGAAGATTCAATCAATTTAATGATCAAAGCTAGGCAAGAGCAAAAGAAGCAAGAACTAGTCATTAAAGATATTAATGATAACCGAGCGATGGTGCAGGTCTATCCCATTACAAACCTTGATATTGGTGAAAATACAGGTATTCTTTTTTTAAGAAGAGACTTATCTTCAGTTGATTTAACGGTGAATAAGATTAAAGAAATTATCATACGTGTTATTATTGCTTCATCTTTAGCAACGATTGTACTTGGATTTATTATTTCTAAGAGTATATCAGATCCGATTAAAGATATTACAAGAAAAGCTGTTTTGATGTCTAAAGGTAATTTTGAGCATTATGTACAGGTTAAATCAAATGATGAGATAGGTGAACTATCAGAAACATTTAACTTCTTAACAAGAAAACTTAAAAAAAGTTTGAGAGAAATCTCTTTAGAAAAAACAAAAGTAGAAGCCATTGTCAATCATATGACAGATGGTGTTATTGCAGTGGATAATCATCATCATATCATTTTGATGAATCCGAAAGCAATAGAACTTTTAAACTTTGGCACAGAGGGTTATTTCGAAACAGACTTTGATAAATTAATTGAACCCATTTCATCATCTTTAACATACAACCAAATCACCACAGAGGTTGAAGATTGGGTAGGGACGCAACTGATCACTATAGAAGATTCTATTGTGAAGTTTAATTATGCCCCATATGTGAATGATCAAGATGAAAAAACTGGTATAGTTTATGTTCTTCAAGATGTAACGGATGCTGAAAAGCTGGATTCTATGAGAAGAGACTTTGTTGCAAATGTCTCACATGAACTTAAAACACCGTTAACAAGTATCAAGAGCTATACAGAAACCTTGATGGATGGGTATGTGGATGATCCAGAGACTCAGAAACAATTTTTAAAGGTCATTGATTCTGAAGCAGAGAGAATGACACGTTTGGTAAGGGATTTACTACAATTATCAAACTTTGATTCACATAAAATAACATTCTACAAAGAATACAATGATTATGTTGATTTGGCAAGAAAATGTGTCAACCAATTGATGATGTCAGCAAGGAAAAAAAATATTACTATAAAGATGATTACAACTCAAGAGCAATTGGTTGGTTTGTTTGATTTACATCGAATGGAACAAGTTGTGATTAATATTATATCCAATGCAATTAAATATACACCTGAAAATGGTTTTGTTGATATACAAGTGATGGAAAGAGATGATCGAGCTATCGTTAGAGTAAAAGACAATGGTATTGGTATACCAAGTGATGATCTTCCAAGTATTTTTGATCGTTTTTATCGAGTAGATAAAGCCCGTACCCGTAACATGGGGGGGACAGGTCTTGGTTTATCGATTGCAAAGGAAATTGTTCATGGACATGAAGGTAGTATTGAGATTGAAAGTGAATTTGGAAAAGGTACTGTGATTGTTATTAGTATTCCGATGGATGTAACAGGCTTTTAAAAACGCTGTAATACGGCTGTAATAATATTTGTGTATAATGAAATTACTAAATTCGCGGAAGGAGCGACCATGTTAAAGAAATACATGTTTGTTGTTCTTATCTTAGTAATTGCATTATCATTAAATATGATATCATTCGCTAACGATGAAGAAACGACAGAAGAAGATTATGTACACATTATCAGTCCAGAAGTCGGTGAGTCAGGTAAAACAATATTAAATGACGCGCTGTTTATTTCTATATATGTTCAGTCGGATGATACTCTTTTAGTATCTATGATAAAAAAAGAAACACCTGTATTTACTTTTGAAGAAGAAGTAGAAGATCCTGAATTTATTGAAATGATTCCTCTGGTAGCAGCTGAGTCAATTGAAGAAGCTGTTGAAGAAAAAGTATCTTTAGCTGAAGTAACTATTGTTGAATTAACAAAAGAAGAAATTTTCTCAGCTTATCAGATAGCTGAAGCTGATCTAGACATTCTTAAAGTTGATTTCGAAGCTGCTAAAAGTGCGATTGCTGGAAGTCCATCTTTATTGGATGAATCAGCATCACTTTATGACCCACTATATAAGTTATCTGAAGAAGAAATTGAAGATTATGCTTATTATGAAGAAATTTCTAATTTCTACAATGAAGCACTTAGTGAGTATATAAAATGGGAAAACAAATACAACAAATTATTTGAAACGGTTGTAGTTGATCAACAAGAAATGGTTGTAGATCCTTCATTCCCATATTTTGAGCATACAGTTCAAGATATCACACCTGGTATGTATGATTTAATTATCAGTAATACTAAAGGTGATGCTATAGAAACATTAACTTTTGAAATTGTAACAGAAGATATTATTGCTGATTCCATTAAAAAAGAAGTTTATATTTTTGATGAAAT
>JABXKX010000118.1 GCA_013619035.1 Peptostreptococcaceae bacterium | reverse complement strand
TATTAGGTATGTTGTTGTTCATGATGAAACAAAAGATTACGAAGTGTTATCTTTTAATAAATCAGTATCAGAAATATTAGAACATTGTGAGATAGAGTTAGGACCAAATGATGTGGTATTTCCAGGATTAGATGAGATAATTAATATAGAAGATGTTATTAATATTTCAAGATCTTATGAACTCACCATTAGAGATGGTGAGAACCTCATGACTGTGAGTACAACAAAACATACCGTTAGAGAAATCTTAGAGGAAAATAATATTGAACTAAAAGAACTTGATATAGTGGCGCCATTTGTGGATGCAAAAATATCAGAGGGTGTTCATATCAATATTACAAGAGTTTGGGATGAGTATGTAAAAGAAGAAGGTATTATTCCTTATTATACTGAGATTAATTTAGTTAACGATTTAAAAGATAATGAGATTAAACTGGTTCAATCAGGAGAAAATGGTTTAAAAGAAGTGACTTATCAAATCCGTTATGAAAATGGTAAAATGATGTCACGAAATTTTGTGGCAGAAGAAATTGTTAAAGATCCTGTTAGTGAAATAAAAAATAAAGGCAGTGAAGAATTATTTGTTACCAGTAGAGGTCTACCCTTTAGGTATTCAAAAGTCATTGTATGTGAAGCAACAGCTTATGATTTGTCTTATGCAAGTTGTGCAAAAAATCCAGGAGATCCTGGTTATGGCATCACTTATACAGGGACACAAGCAAGACCTGGTGTTATTGCTGTAGATCCGCGAGTTATTCCACTACATTCCAAAGTTTATGTCGAATCGTTAGATAGTACCTCGGACTATGGATTTGCATCAGCAGAAGATACTGGTAGTGCTATAAAAGGTAATAAAATTGATATTTTCATCAATAATAATAAAGCAGCGCTAAGATATGGTAGACGTTATGTTAGAGTTTATATTATTGAAGATGAAATTGATGAAGACTATATAAAAGGTTATGGGTATTAATGAAACCAACTATAAAAGAAATAATAGTCGTTGAAGGCAGAGATGATGAAACCGCTGTTAAACGAGCAGTTAATGCAGAAATTATCATCACACATGGCTTTGGCATTAAAACAAAAACATTTGAACAAATCAAGAAAGCACAAATTACTTGTGGTGTTATCATTTTAACAGATCCAGATCATGCTGGAGAACAAATCAGAAAACGTATTGATGATAGAACTCCAGGTTGTAAACATGCTTTTGTTTCAAGAGATGAAGCAACGTTAGCTGATGATATAGGAATTGAAAATGCATCACCAGAATCTATTTTAACAGCACTTAATAAAGCACATGCCTCAACAGAAGTATTGATAGAAACTTTTACAAAAAGTGATTTATTAAAACATGATCTTATCATTTCTAATCAAGCTTCTCATAGAAGAGATGTTTTAGGAAATATTCTGGGAATTGGTTATGGTAATGCAAAGACATTCTTGAGAAGATTAAATAAATATGGCATCAAGAGAGAAACTTTTGAAGAAGCAGTGAAAAAGATAGGAGAACTTAAATGATCGGTAAATTAACATCACCAAGTACGATAAAATATATTATGGGTAAGTACGATTTTAAGTTTTCAAAAGGATTGGGTCAAAACTTTTTGATCAATGAAATGGTTGTGCAAGATATTGTTGACGGTGCAGACATTGATGAGAATGATTGTGTTCTAGAGATTGGTCCAGGAATCGGCGTTATGACTTATGAAATGGCATCAAGAGCCAAACAAGTAACTGCGATAGAAATTGATAACTATCTGTTACCAGTATTAGATGAAACCTTGGCATCTTTTGATAATGTAACCATTGTTAATAACGATGTCCTAAAAGTTAATTTGGAAGAATTGATTCAAGAGCATTTTAAGGGGCAACCTCCTAAGGTTGTTGCTAATTTACCATATTATATTACCACACCTATTGTAATGAAGTTATTGGAAGATGAATTACCAATTTCTGACATTATAGTAATGGTACAAAAAGAAGTTGCTGATCGAATGATGGCAAAACCTAGAACAAAAACATATGGAGCGCTTTCAGTAGCCGTTCAGTATTATTCTGAACCAGAAATTGTTACTGAAGTGCCACCATCATCATTTATGCCGCAACCCAAAGTTTCTTCTTCAGTGATTCGTCTTAGAGTTAGAAAACGAGATGATTTATTGTTAACAGATAAGAAAGTATTCTTTAATACAATTAAAGATGCATTTGGTAAAAGAAGAAAAACTTTGTTAAATTGTTTGTCATCAGGCATTTTAAAAGTATCCAAAGATGATCTTAGGCTTATATTTGAAGCTTCAGGCATTGATGGTATAAGAAGAGGTGAAACACTTACAATCGAAGAGTTTGCCACTTTATCAAATGAAATATGTAAGTATATTAAATAAAAAAGAGTTGACTAGGTAGAGACCTGGTCAACTCTTTTTAAATGAGATCATTCTCTTTATATTTAACATATGTATTGAGGACTTTCAAATAGTTGAGAATACCATTATTGGTATATTGAATTTGAAAATCGGGATTCAATTCAGATAAAGGGATAGATTTTCTACCTCCCTTTAATGACGTTTGATAATATTGATTTAAAACCTCATAAGGAATCACATGATATGT
>JABXKX010000199.1 GCA_013619035.1 Peptostreptococcaceae bacterium | reverse complement strand
TGAGCCTAGTGAAGTGAAAGTTTCACGCTGGGTTCTTATGGGAGGAAGAGGAGGCGACTCCTCTGACTTACCAGACTATGGCTATTTGAGTATTTCAAGTATCAATGGTAAGCTAATTGTAATACAGTGCAAAATTATGAATATCCGACTTGCTGCACAAAAGAATTACGTTATGTAGTTCTATTGCTTTACTTAGAGGTGATTGTATGTCAATAAAAAAAACGACAGTGCTAAAAAACGCAACAATACGAATGATGGTTTCGTTTATTGTGATGTTCTCGATACTATTTTTATCAGCCGGTTCTATGAAATACTGGAACGGGTGGTTGTTTCTGATTAGTTATTTTTCATCAGATATCTTATTGATGATATATCTTTATAACAATGACATAGAATTGCTTAATAAGAGATTGAAAATTGCTGAGAAAGAAAAAGTTCAAAAGTTATTCAATATATTCATATTATTGATAATTCTATTTATTTTGATATTTTCTGGGCTTAGTTTCAGATTTTGTTATATATCTGTTGCAAGGTGGATTTCAATTTTGAGTGTAGCAGTAATGATGATGGGCTTTGTTATATCGTTGATAGTAATGAAACAGAATCGTTACTCGTCAAGAGTGATTGAGATCCAAGAAGATCAAGTCGTAATAGATACTGGACTGTATTCTGTTATCAGACATCCAATGTATTTATCGGCAATACTAATATTTTGTCCAATACCTCTGATACTAGGAGCATTATATGTATTTGCTCCAGTTATGTTAATTATTCCGATGATTTTCGCGATAAGGATTTTAAATGAAGAAAAGGTATTGCAACAAGAGTTAATTGGCTATACGGAATATATGAAAAAAGTGAAGTACAGAGTGATACCTTATATTTGGTAGGTAATCAAGTTGTTACTTTATGATGATTCAATTAAGAGATTAGAAGTAAAAGGAATATATTTATACATTGAGAGCTTTTGTTGTGAATAACAACTCAGCTATCTATTTTATAATAAAAGTATTAAAAAACACCCACAAACTGACACAATCGACTTTTATTCGGATGTGTTTTTTTCTTTTATAGCAGATTCTTATTTGTCGGAGAGTATCAATTTAAATATGGTTGTAAATTCTACAAATTAGTAGATACGTTGAACGATTAATATTAAAGTAAAAATAAAAACACACGTATAGAATGTATGAGTCAAAAATATTGTACTATTCACATATAGACAGCATTAAATTCTGAGTAATGTGATAATTCCGAAAGTTACTAAGGGAATTAATGGTATAATAAATTGAACCAATATAATGAGTTTAGTGAACTAGGGCAAATGACCTTGTATGTTCATAATGAAACGAATCAGTTCGCGATCATATATGAAAATGAGTTGATTGATTTGAGTTTGAATTGTTATTTAAATTAAAATAAGAAGGGAGAATAGAATGAAAGTGTCAGGTATTAATTTAAGTTCAAAAGAACCAAAAGCATTAGCTGAGTTTTATCTTAAAATTGGAGTAGATATCTATGTAGATGGTGATAATTACGATGGATGGAATTTAGGTGAGAAAGAAGATGAGAATAGAATTAGTATATGGATATGGGATGAGAATAAGTGGGAAACCTCAAGTGAAGGATTTGTTACGATTGTACTATCAACGGATGATATGGAATCTGAATATACTAGGCTAAAAGCTATACTACCTGATATTAAACCACCTGTTAAAGCTAGTTGGGGTGGTATAGAACTAAAAATAGAAGATCCCGATGGAAATAAGATACTGATTCTTTAATATATGCTTTAGCACACATAAATTCATGTTGATGTTCATCGAGTACGACTTAAAAGTTTAGAGACGAGGCGCTGGTTACATACGACCGTCGAAACACTCAGGCATTAGTACTTATTCAGGGGATGAGTCTTTCGTTCTAATGTGTCACGTCATTATTTCAAGTTTTCCTACAAATTCAATATGAGTTACTATAGATGCCTGAAGACTGATCTTCAGGTATTTTAACGTCTGATGGAAAGCTTCTGATTCATAGGGATGTTCTAAAATCATTTAATATTTGGATTACATTTTGAAAAAAGGATTTTTTTAATCATTATTTAATGTCGTGAAATTCAATTTATAATGTAAAATTATATTGATGGATTTGCCTTAGCCTGAATTAAAGAGGAGAGAGAATGATTAGAAGTCAAGTATCTTGCATACCAATCAGAAATAACAAAATCGCAGTAATTAAAAAGAACAATACACGATCTTCTACACACCTAAAGTGGATTCCAGCAGGTGGTCATGTCGAACATGGTGAAACATTAGAAGAAGCATGTATACGCGAAATAAAGGAAGAAACAGGATTGAAAATTAATAATCCTAGAATAAAGGGAATTGTATCGTTTATAGGGGATACTGGATATCATTCTATTTGCACCTTTTTTGTTGATCATGAACCAATCGGAGAAATCGATATCACTGAAGAAAATATTGAAGTAGAGTGGATTGATATTAACGATATAATGGAAAGTGATGAAGTGACATTTTATCATGAGTATATCTATAGAAGGATGTTAATTGAAAATCAATTTTTTAATATTGTTCTAAAATTTAATGGCAATAATCCTATAC
>JABXKX010000531.1 GCA_013619035.1 Peptostreptococcaceae bacterium | reverse complement strand
CAGAAATTGTAGAGCCGTATACGAGACCCGTACGTACGGTTCAATGAGAGGGAGGTAATTCTTAGCAATTACGTCCCTACTCTATTGAGAAAGAACGTATATTATGAAACCTTAAATCGTAGTATTAAAAGCATTTAAATAACTAGATGTTAGAAAACTGTCAAACTATAGATAGTTTGGATAAAGGTTTCAAAAGCTGGATACGGTCAACGTAAGTCCGGTTCTGTGAAATCTTAGATTAATAAATATTACCATAACGAGCTAAGAAAACAACTATCATTTCATCCAGGATAGGTTTGACAGCTTGCTTATCAATACCATCAGTAAAAAGTGCAGGCCATGTAATGGCGCCAATCACTAAGGCATAAAATACACGTGCTGTTATAATTATATTATCGCTCTTAATTTTGCCATCGATTTGGGCTTCTTTAAGCCACTCAATAAACATATTATAAATCGGCGGGTACTTAGAAACGGTTTTTCTTTGATATTCAAGATCCTTTAAAAATGTTATAGTTAGAAATCTTGATAGCTCCAATCGTCTTGGTGAGTCAATTAGAAATATTTCTGATTCAGCAAACGCAATTAACTGTTCTTCTAATGTTTTATCTGAATCATATTTTATTGTTTTCAAGGTCTGACGTTCTGCCAATAATTCATCTACAATGACTTCAAATAGCTTCTCTTTGCTACCGAAGTGGTTGTATACTGTTCGTTTTGAAACACCAGCTTTTTCTGCAATCTTGTCCATGCTTGCCAGCTCATATCCCAAGCTTATAAATATATCCTCAGCCCCTTTTAGAATGGCGTCTTTTTTTTTGCTTTTATCACGTTCTTTGATTTTATTCATAAACAATCTCCTCGTATACCGAACAAACTACACCGCTTAGTGTAAATAACGATTGACATTCTGTTAATTACACTATACAGTATAATTAATAACTAGAGAAAAAACAACTAATTTTTTGGAGGCATTATGAAAGCCGTTGTGTGTACAAAATATGGACCACCTGAAGTTCTTCAAATAAGGGAAATAAAGAAACCCACCCCAAAAAATAATGAAATCCGCATAAAAATTCATGCGACATCAGTAACTACAAGTGACTGTATTATTCGCGGATTTAAGGTGAATGCGAAATATCGGATCCTTATGAGACTTGCAGTAGGCTTTAGGAAACCAAGAAAATCTGTTCTTGGTATGGTATATGCAGGAGAAGTAGAATCAGTAGGTGAGGATGTTAAAACATTCATAAAAGGAGAAAAGGTTCTCGGTTTTGACCGCTATGATTTTGGTACGTATGCTGAGTATAAATGCATATCAGAAAACAGTTTAGTAGTTAAATTAGCACAAAGTATAAGCTATGAGCATGCTGCGGCTGTGCCTTATGGTGGTTTACTAGCACTATATTATATGAAAAAAGGCAATGTTCAGGACGGACAAAAGGTTCTTATATATGGTGCTTCAGGTGCAGTTGGTACTTCAGCTGTACAACTGGCTAAATTTTTTGGAGCAGAGGTTACAGGGGTATGTAGCACTGCTAGTAAAATCTTTAGGTGCAGATAAGGTATTAGACTATACAAGTGACAATTTTTCATTGGATGGTGAACAGTATAACCTAATTTTCAACGCAGTTGGTAAACGTAAAGCCAAATTACGTTTAGAAAATGCACTTACTAAAAACGGGAAACACATAACAGTAGATGATGGTTCTCCAAAACTTCATATCAGTGATTTGAAGTTTCTTAATGAACTTATTGGAAAAGGGCAAATTAAAGCAGTAATAGATAGGATTGTTTCTCTTGATGAAATTGTAGATGCCCACAGATATGTAGATAAAGGACATAAAAAGGGAAATGTTATTATTGTTATCAATCATAAACAGTAGAAATGAAAATTCGTATTTTGAGGAGATATTATGGAAACAAAAAACAACAACAGAAGACTATTTCAATTTCTCGGTATTACACTTTTTACTCAGGCAGTGACTTCTTTGATAGGCGGGTCAATATTCTTGGGACCTTTTGATTCAAATGAAATTACTGATGCAAGCATGAGAGC
Organism: Peptostreptococcaceae bacterium; assembly: GCA_013619035.1. Next base: position 570 of record JABXKX010000531.1, on the reverse strand, counting down.
AATTACAAACAGTACACAGGTTGCATATACCAGTATTCTTTTGCAAATGATAACTGGCGTTGTAATAATTATGCTTGGCGTAGCAATGTATAGAGTTGCAGGGCAAAAAGGCAAAACAATGGCAGTCATTGCCCTATCCATGTATATATTTGAGGCAGCACTGCTGGAGGTAGGGCAAGTCTTTGTGTTCGGCCTAGTAGAAGCAAGCCAATTATATTCAATTAGCGGAGATGCAACTCTTTTGACATTTGGGAAAATATTGTTATCCTGCAGTGAATTTGCTGGAAAAATGGGTATGATTCCATTTGGAATTGGAGCAATATTATTTTATTATCTTTTATTGAAAGCTGAGGTTTTGCCAAAATGGCTAGCGCTGTGGGGGATTGTTACAGTGCCTTTAATTTTGGTTTGTGTACCCCTACAGGCTTTTGGTATAGAAATACCATTTATATTGCTTGTTCCTTATGTGCCTTTTGAATTCTTTACTGGTATTTACATATTAATAAAATACCGAAACAAAAAAGTTGAAAATAAGAGAAAAGGCTAATATAGAAAATGATATAAATTGAG
>JABXKX010000449.1 GCA_013619035.1 Peptostreptococcaceae bacterium | reverse complement strand
TTACTGATATTTTATGTTACTCATTGTTAGACAGACTCATGTGTATAGTATGTGTTATCCAAAGTAAATAACTTTACTTTAGGTGCCTGCTATTGTTAAGTTACAGTCAATTCTTCTGAAGTTTGAATTGACTGTCCTTACTTTATCTTGCCTTTTATTTTCCGCATAGTGGCCTTCTTATCTAAGTGATATATTCTATGTATTTCTTTAAGCATAACTGTATCACTTCTAACATCATGGTGTTTCTGATCACAATCATTCGTAAGAGCTTCATACACCTTTTGTAGACCCGGTCTAAATTTATAACCACATAATGCCATAACATCTTCTTGGAAATCTACAATTTTAAACTCAAGTTCTCCAGCAATTTCAATGCTTAATTTATATATTGCCTCAAGATCAACATCACCCCATACATAAATCACATCTTCTTTTCCTACATTTTCCAACATTTTTTCATATAGTTCATCAAAGTAAGGTTGAGATATCAAATCTTCTTTCGTAATACCAGTTAGATTGGTGCAATATTCCGATACATCAAACTCTTCATCATAAGGCCTAACATGGTTTGTTAATTCATAGCTGTCATCTTCTGATAATATACAAATTGCAATAATGTCATCTTCATAAACATCTTCACTATCACATAAAAACTCTAGATCCATAAAAAACTTTTTCATATATAATTCCTTTCATTATTACTGGCGCTTGGTACAGTTAGGATATTTTTTTATATACCTATCCTACTACATCTTACTCCCAATTATCTACTTCTACAACCAAAGTAATATAAAATCCAACAATAATTCTCTACTTCATTGTATCTAAGTAATTTGAATCTGTCCAAACACTATACAACACTTATTGATTTGTAAAAGCAGTGAATATTGATTGATTAATATGTAAAAAAGCTGTAGTATAATATGTGCTAAGTAGAGAAGATTGTGAGGAATTATGAATAGAAAAGATATACTTGAACTTAAAAGACGGCTCAAAAAAGGTGAATGTACATTCACAAAAATGTGTGGTTGTTACGTTAACAGCGAAAAAGAAACAGTATTAGAATTCAGAGAAACCTTTTTAAATATACCAGACGAGGAATTTTTCAAATATTTGGATATAAGTAAAAAGATCTTGTCAGGTGGTGTTGGTAATAATCTTTTGGAACTCAACTTCCCAATTGATGATAATTTCGAAAATGAAAAACAGAATTTTCTGTTGAGATTAAAGAACAGTGCCTTAAAAGACGATGTTCAACTACGTGAATTCTACGATTCAGTAATTGATAATTTTGACTATCCGGAAAACTTTCTGATTCTAGTATTTCATGATGTATATGATGTAATGACTAAAACTTCTGACAATCTCAAACTAGATGAATCTGACGAAACTTATGACTATATAATGTGTGCCATTTGCCCTGTTACAATGTCCAAACCAGCTCTTGGGTATTATAATACTGAACAGAAAATTAAAGCAAGGATTAGAGATTGGATAGTTGGTGTACCCACTATCGGATTTGTCTACCCTGGCTTCATCGATCGAAGTTCTGATGAAAACGCGCTCATGTACTACACAAAAAATGCCAAAGATCCCCATCCAGAACTAATGGAGAATACTTTAGGTTGTTTATCAAAACAAACAGCAACCATTCAAAAAGAAACATTTCAGTCAATCGTAAAAAGTACGATCAGTTCAGATGATGAAATCTCTGAGAAGGTTTTTATCGACATCCAAGAGAACTTGAATACAATGATTGAAGAACATAAGGAAGTTTATGAAGGTACAACCATATCCCCTATTGCTTTATCAAAAGATGAAGTTAAGAACCTTCTATTAGACAGTGGTGTTTCTGAAGAAGCAACAATCAAAATCGAAGCATCCTACGAAGAGAACTTTGGTAAAGATCTTCCTTTAGCTGAAAATCTAGTAGATTCAAAACTACTTAAAGCAAATGCACATAAGAAAAAAGAGGAACAACTTATCAAACAAGTTGAATCTCTTGAAAATAAACTAGAGGCAGTGAGTAATAATACTGAACTACAAGACGATGATGAAATCATCGATGAAGTTGAAGCAATTGTTGAGGAGAACAATAAAGACACGAATCCACAAAATTTTGATGTCGTACTTCATGTAAAACCGTCCAAACTTTCTACAATTAAAACAGAAATCATTGATGGACAGCGTTGTATTGTTGTGCCGATTGACGATGATGAACAAGCAACAATCAATGGCATAGAAGACTTGATCTAAATTAAAATTCTTAAAAGAGTATGAGGTCCATTTGCCAAAAATAAACCTCATACTCTTTTCTTAATACCCCGCAAAACTATGAAATCTATAGATCAACTCGATTATTTACAATTTCCAAGTCACGCCTAAAATTTATTATACTTCTGGTGAATGGTACTGTTTAATTGGCATATACAATCGATTTTTCATAAAAAAAGATCCATCAAGATTTATTTATCTCATCGGATCTAAGTACTTTCTATATGCTGACTTTTGCGTCACATTTCATTTTGATAATAGGCAGTGAGCAACACTCTCCACCAGAGTTCCTGATAATAAAAAAGTGGATTAAGATATAAAGGGAACAGATCATCTTAACCCACAGATACTTAAATCTA
>JABXKX010000250.1 GCA_013619035.1 Peptostreptococcaceae bacterium | reverse complement strand
CTGTATGATTTCGTTCAGTAATTCTAATTTTAAATCGTCCATTTTTTCTCCTTTTATTTTACGGTGAAATAAAAGTATAATAAAAAATGATTCAAATGTAAATTGTTTTTTTTATTTAATATTTCTTTTTTTTATTAAGAATTACTTCTGTGTTATAATAAAAAATGGAGGTGTTGACATGAAAACAAATAAAACTCGTTTAGTAATGCAATCATTGCAAGGTAAAATTCATCATCCATTGGGTGGTAATTATAGAATTACACATGAAGGGCAACCTCAAATATTGCCAGCAACAGGTGGTATTACATACAACGTAAAAGTGGGAGATCCTGCATTTGGTTGGGCCGGAGATCATGTAGAACCAGGCGTTTCTATTAGAAACGAAGAAACAAATGAAAATGCAGCTTTAACTACGTTTGCTTGTGTTGGTAATACGGCTAAAGTTGTGAGTGGGGATGCAAAAGGTGCACTGGGGTATGTAATCGGTGTCCATGGTGGTATCAATCACGTTATGATTGCCTTTGAGCAAGATGATTTAGAAAATATGGCTATTGATGATAAAATACTCGTTAAAGGACATGGTCAAGGTATGCAGTTGTTGGATTATCCAGAGATTTCTGTAATGAGTATTGATCCTGCGTTATTTGAAAAGCTTAATATAACAGAGACAAATGGCGAATTAACTATCGATGTCGTAGCAGAAGTACCAGCATATTTGATGGGATCAGGTATTGGTTCTCCTAGTGCTTATACAGGTGACTATGATATTATGACTGCTGATACAGATGCCATAAAGGAATTTGGATTAGATCAGTTAAGATTTGGCGATATAGTTTTATTAAGAGATTGCGATAATTCGTATGGTAGAGGTTACTTAAAAGGTGCTGTTAGTATTGGGGTTATTATGCATAGTGATTGTGTGAAGATGGGTCACGGACCTGGTGTTTCTACAATCATGACAACAAAAAAAGCGTTGATAAAAGGTAATATTAATCCAGATGCTAATATTGGAAAGTATATGTCTAAGTAAATCTTTGGAGGTCAAATGAAAAAAGTTATTTTATTAGTAAGTATGATTGCAATATTCTTAGTAGGCTGTCAAAATGATGTTGCATTGATTACGGTTAATGAAGAAATTCCTAAAAAAGTTGCTGAATCCGTAGATGAAGTACTTGCAAAGCTTACAGAAGCTGTAACAAATTCAGATGCAGATTCTTTTTCTAAACTTTGTGTACCAGGTACTGAAACTCTAAATGGTGTTTATTTCAATGAGTTTTCAAACAACGGAAGATTGTTCATTGATTTCTTCTTAGAAAAGAATTTAGAAAAAGAAGCAAAATATTATATTACTGACATTACAAAAGAAGGAGAATCTGTTCCATATGTAACAGAAGGATATGATTTTGTTATCCCGACTCCTGATGGTGGTGAAGGTTCTAGAGTTGTTTATCTTGCAGAAGGTGAGTATAATAATTTCGATATCATGTTGACCATAGTGATTGCTGAAAATGATGGTGATTTTAATATTGAAAAGTTTACATTAGGTGATATTAGACCTTATGGTGATAGTATTGTTTCATTAATTGATAAAGCTGAAGGATTAGAAGCAGAAGAGAATTTAATTTCTGCATGGTTATATAACGAATTAGCGGGAGAATTTATTTCGCCATCGCCATATGTTTACTATTCAAATGATGATTTAGTTGCAGACAGTATGGTGAGAATAGCGGATTTGATTACTAAAGATTTTACATTCCCAATAGATGTGAAAATAGCAGAAGATACTTATGTTCAATTATATGCTATTACAAGTAATAAATATGATGATGGTTTTTACTGTCGTGTTATATATGTGAGTAATGTACCTGAAAATCAAGCCAACGAAACCATTATTAAGGCAGAAGCTAAAAAGTTACATGCCTCTGCATCGGAGTTGTTAAAAGGTTTAGGTGAAGGATTTGATGGGAACATTCTTTATACAGCATACTTTGAAGAGCCTGTTGAACAAGGAAAAGATTATAAATATTTAACAGTAGACATTAAGGAATAGCTAAGGCTATTTCTTTTTTTTCGGCATGAAATGTCAAAAAAAAAATAATATTATAGTTTATAATAATATTAGGAGGTAGGAAATGTATTATCAAAGCGCGCTTAGTAAAACCATTTCATTTGTTGAACACAATTTATGTGACTCTTTTTCCTTAGAGGAATTAACAGAAATAAACGGATTTAGTAGATGGCACTTTTCTCGACTGTTCCATTTGTTTACGGGTTATTCAATTAGTGAGTATATCAGAGGTAGGAGATTGTCTGAAGCAGCAAGAGAGTTGGTTGAGACGAACAATAAAATTATTGATATTGCTTTAGATTATCAATTTTCATCTCAGGATGCTTTTACAAGGTCGTTTACGTCATCATACGGTATTTCTCCGGGACGATTTAGGAAGTTAGGTCAAAGAAAGAGTCTTATAAATCCTCTAGACGTTAGTAAAATTATTTGGATGCAAGGAGGACTTGAAGTGAAACCAGAAATAATTATGATAGAAGATTTAAAAGTAATGGGATTGGTTTATAAAGGTAAAAATCAAAATCAAGAGATTGGTGTGTTATGGCAAGAATTTTTTACAAGAGTACAAGAA
>JABXKX010000017.1 GCA_013619035.1 Peptostreptococcaceae bacterium | reverse complement strand
TCCGTATTTAAACTTCAAATCTTTGATGGTTATCATAATATCTGTCCTTTTTTATTCATATAGATGTAAATAAAGAATGGTCCACCTATCAGTGTCGTGATAACGCCGACAGGAATCTCTACTTGGAATAAGAGTCTCGAAATATTATCAGACAACATCAAAACCACACCGCCAACAACTGCTGATAGCGGAATCAAATAACGATGTTTTGCTGTAAATCCCATTCTGATAAAATGTGGCACAATCAGACCAATAAAACCAATTACGCCACTGATGGAAACACAGACTGCCGTTAACAGTGCACCTATAATCAAAAACTTTCTGACGCTTTTTTCCCCATCGAGTCCTACACTTTTGGCTTCATTGATACCAAGTGTTAAGACATCTAAATCATCTGCCATCACAAACGCGACAATAATACCAATTGAAACTAATGGAAATAAGATGAGTACATCTGTCCAGGATTTTGCAGAGAGTCTACCCATTAACCAAAACACCATCGCACTAACATCTTCTCCAGCCATACTCTTTAATAAACTGATACCTGCTGAAAAGATAGAGCCGACAATGATACCCGCTAGAATAAGTCTAGAGGTATGTAAGGTATGATTAAAACCAGCTATTTTTAAGATGATAATCAGTGTTAATATCGCAAATATAAAAGCGATTGGTGTAATCGGTATGAACAAGCCATAAACCATATTGATGTAAATGGTGAGTACAGCACCAAAGGCTGCACCTGTCGAAACACCTATGGTATAAGGATCTGCCAAAGGGTTTCTAAGAACCGATTGAAAAATAACACCAGATACAGCCAATCCAGCTCCGATGAGTAAACCACATAATATCCTAGGCAGTCTCAAATCCCATACAATTGCAGTATGAATACCATCTGGAACATTCTTATGTAATACTTGATTATAAATGATTTCTAATCCTTCAGACACTGAAATCGAGGCTTCACCTAAAGTTACAGATACCAAAAGTATCATAACCATAACAGCAATACCTAATACCAAGTATCTATTAAATTGTCTTTTTTCTTTTTGCAGGACATTTTGAAGCATGATCCTCTACTTTCATTCTATGAGAAATAAAGTGTGGTGAGTCATTTCTAAAATCTGTATAGAAATCACTATCAATATGAAACACTTCTCTTAAACGATCAGAGGTCAAAACATCCTCTGGCTTGCCTTCGGCAATAATACTGCCAAGTTTCATAACATACACTCTATCTGAATATCTAATGGCTTGATTTAAATCGTGAAGAACCATCAGAATAGTAACATTTTCTGTCTTATTTAATGATTTAATAAGTTCTAAAACTTCTAATTGATGTGACAAATCTAAAAATGTCGTTGGTTCATCTAACACAATAATGTCTGTTTTTTGAGCAAGTGCCATAGCAATCCAAGCGCGTTGTCTTTCACCACCTGAAAGTTGTATTAATTTCTGATTTTTATGATGTGTCATACCCGTTTGTTTTAGTGCCCACTTAATAATCCGGCGATCCTCATCATTTAACTTCCCAGAAAAATTACCATGGGGATACCGACCATACCTTATTAACATCTCTACATCAAAATCTTCAGGTGTTTGTCTAATTTGTGGTAAAACTGCTAATTTTTTTGCGATGTCTTTCGTCGATATTTTCTTTATTGGTTTTCCTTCAAATAAAACATCACCACCACTTGGTTTTAAGAGCCTAGTTAGAGACTTTAAAACCGTAGACTTCCCACACCCGTTAGGTCCTACAATCGACAGAATTTCACCTTTTTTGACATGTAAGTCTATATTATGGACAACTACTTTTTTATCATATGATACCGATAGATTTTTGGCTTCTATTAACATTATTTTTTCTCCCTTAATAAGAATAAGAAAAATGGTGCGCCTAAAACTGCCATGATTATGCCAACTGGTAACTCGATTGGATCAAACAACATCCTAGCCATCGCATCACATCCAACCAATATTGCACCTCCGAGCCCAATGGTAGCCGGATATAAGAATCTATAATCAGATCCCACAATTAACCTCGCTATATGAGGCACAACCAATCCAACAAATCCTAAAAGTCCTGCTACTGAAACCGCACTTGCTGCAAGTAATGCTGACAATATAATAAAAACGGTTCTAATTTTTTCGACACTTAAACCTAAACCCGTTGCAACTTCATCACCTAATTGTAAGAGATTAATCTGATTGGATAACATCATACAAAGTGCACCTGCTATCAGGGTATATGGCCATATCAAATGAAAATCTGGCCATGTTTTGCCTGATAAACCACCAATCATAAAACTGATACCACCCGATACTCTCTCAGGATAGAAAGTCATCAAAACATTAATACCCGCTCCAAGAAAAGCGGATACCGCCACCCCTGAAAGAATTAATCGAATTGGACTTACACCATTTTTCCATGCCAGTGTATAGATTAAAAACGTCGTTAATAAAGCACCGACGAAGGCACCGATTGGTACTAGATAAGCATAAGAGGGAAATAATATCATAATGACAAAAGCCATTAATCCAGCACCGCTTGAAATACCAATGATACCAGGATCTGCTAAGGGGTTGTTCATTACACCTTGTAGCGTCACACCCGATAAAGCTAAATTAATACCAACAAATGCTGCGATCAGATTTCTAGGTAAACGAACATTAAAAATAATACTATGATTGAGTGTATCTGTTTCAAAAAATATCGCTTTAAATACATCGATAATACCGATCTTTAATGACCCTAAACTAATGCCAATTAGTAAACTTGCTGCAAATAATCCATAGATTATAATCAGTTTTGTAATGCGATGGTCTTTAATATCCACTAGTTACTTCCTTCTAAAATATCACTCATATGTTGATAAGCATCTAAATACTTCATATTTGGTTTGTATAAGAATAATTCTTTTGGTAAGTAAATAAAACGTCCTTCTTGAACTGCCGTTAATGAAGCCCATGCTGGATTGGACATCACATCATCTTCCAATCTTGCTTTGGCATCTTCTACCGAACCCATAGTTTGTACAAAAATATAAGTAGGATCTAATTCCAATATTTTTTCAAAACTAAATTGTTTTGATTCTTCATCAGCGATTGAATAATTTGCAGCTATATTTTCTCCACCCATATTGTCTATGATATCTGCAGATACATTATCATCTTTTGCTGAAATTGACTTCGATGTTGCAAATAATAATAAGTAAGAGAAATCATGTTCTACATCTGTTAAATTCATAATACCTTCTACTAAAGGTTGAGATTTTTCTTCATATGTCGCTTCATTCTCATTGATGTTACAGAAGTTTTTAAAGGTTGCCATCGTTTCATCAAAGCTATTGTAATCTGCTGCGTAAACATTGATATTACTTGTCTCAAGAATAGTTAGTAATTCTTCTTGTTTTGCATATCCTGCTCTAATAATTACCAAGTCTGGCTCAAGTGCTAAAATGGCTTCAATATTTGGTGTTGACATCTTGCCTACCTTTGGAAGTTCTAAAGCTTGTTCTGGTAATCTAGAACTTTCAATGATACCAACTAATTCACCACCTGCTTCATACCATAAGTCTGCAAATGAACCATACAAACAAATCACTTTTTCTGGTTTTGTTTCTATCGTAATTTCTCTATCTAGTGCATCCACATAAGTGGTCATTTTTGGGGCAACTTCTTCAGTTGTGTTATTTTCACTTACAACTGTATTGTTTGTTGTATCATTCACTGCTTCATTCGCTACTTCATTATTGGCTGCACATCCTACTGCTAACATGGCAACAACCATTATTATGATTAATAATTTCTTCATTTTCTTCCTCCTAAAATGTCTTTAATTAATGTCTTTAAATCTCTATATAAGTTCACATACTCGATCATAGGTCTCCCTAAAACATAAGTGTGTATATTTAACGTTTTTGCTGCCTCTAATTTTTCTTTAAACCCTCCAGCATTACCACTGGCTTTTGTAACCAAATGTTTGATATCAAGTGAATGAAACATCGCTTGATTCAATACGGTATCAAAAGGTCCTTGCATGCCAATGATCTGTTTGGGTGATAGTCCCAACTCATAGCATTTTTTTATAACAACTTCTGTTGGCAGTACCCTACAGTACAAACGGTTGATATCTACACCTTGAGTGAATAACTCAAGGTTGTTACTACCAATCGTTAAGAAAATGTTCCCTTTGGTTTGATTGATATCTTTTAGAATATCATCATAGTTATCATAGTGTTCAGATTCTAATTCTGGTCTTTCAAATCTGTAATAAGGTATCTTTAGTTTATTAGAAGCACTCATTAGATTTTTTGAAATAACTTCAGCAAAAGGATGTGTACAGTCAATGATGTCGGTAACTTCATGTTCTAATAACTTTGATTGAATCATCTCTAAATCCATAGGATAATCATAAACGGTTATACCTTTATACAAAGAACCACCATAAGGCGTCGCATTAAAACAAACCACTTCTAACGAGTTTTCTATAAGCAAGTCTACTGCTAAACGACCATCTGAAGTGCCTGCAAATACAGCAATCACACTTGATACCCCCTCGGAGTAATCATAAAATCTTTGTATTGATAGGTATTGGAGTTTCCAATAACCACCATCGTTGTCATATCAATATGATGAGTTAACATCTTGCCTAATGTTGTTATAGTCACCTTTTCACCTTCTCGTTTGGCGTTGTTTACAATACCAACTACAGTGTCTTCTGATTTATGTTGAAGTAAAATTTCCCTAGCCTTATTGATATGAGTTGGTCTACCTTTACTTTTAGGGTTAAATAGACAAATAACAAAATCCCCTTCAGCTGCTAATGAAAGTCTCTTTTTAATCAATTCAAAATCAGTTAATAAATCACTTAAACTGATATAAGCATGATCATGCATAATTGGAGCACCTAATGAAGCTGACGCACCGTTTGCTGACGTGATACCAGGTACAATTTCAATGTCCAAGTCCAACCCTTTGGCCGAAACAATTTCAAGTACCAACCCAGACATGGCGTACACCCCTGGATCTCCTGAACTGATAACCGCTACATTTTTACCTTCACTAGCAAGTTCTACCGCTCTTGTACAACGTTCTACTTCACCACGCATACCATTTACAACAACTTCTTTATCCGTGATATGCTCTTTTACTAAATCCATATATGTTTTATACCCTACAATAACATCCGATTGTTTAATCGCATTTAATGCATGTATTGTCATTTCTTCTTTATTGCCAGGTCCAATTCCTACTACGTATAACATCTTAACCTCTTTGCCATAATGATAGAGTCATACCATTATGCTTTCTTTTTTTTATTAAACACGGTCCTTGCTGTGATGATAAATAACCACACGGTTCTGAAACACAAGAAACGCCTAATGTTTTGTAAACAAACTCTGAACCTTCAAACTGTTCAGAAACGATTAATATACTTTCCTTTGTATGTGTTGTAAAAGGAATTTTAAGTTGATTTGATAGTTCTACCAAACCGGCTTCATCTTCTTTTATCCAAGCGGATGTCAGCTCAATTAAACAGCCGCTAGAATAGCCAAACATATCTAATGACTTCATTACAAAATCTTTTAATTCTAAAACCGTCGTATTTCTTCTACAGCCCATACTTAAAACTAAGTTTTTAGGTTTAAGTTGTACCGATGGTTGCTCATAACTCTTATGGTCATGGCCAACATACAAAACGGCATCACCTTTATCTGATGTGTACTGTTTTTCGTGAACAGTCATGCCAATAACTTGTATCGTACCACCGTCTACAAGAACTGCAGTCACATCTTTTGCACCATCAAAATCTTGCAAAATCAGATCATACTTTTCAGCCAGCATATCGATGCTCAACAAACCATTTACATCCGATGCCGTTGTTATAACCGGTGTACCAGAAGTGATTTGAGACAATTCTTTTGAGAGTTGATTCGCGCCACCTAAGTGTCCTGATAATAAACTGATCACATGGTGCCCTTTTTCATCCATAACAATAATGGCAGGATCTTTTGATTTATGTTCTAATACTGAAGCCAAAGTTCTAACTACAATCCCAGTAGCCATAATAAAAAGAAGTTGATCATACTCTTTATAAAGGGTATGTACGGTTTCTTTAAATGGCTTGGGTTTAAAATATACTTTTGACGGCAGTTTTTCAGCAATTAAATTTGCCAGCTCCAAACCACCTTTTGTTAAAGTAATAATACCTAACACTAGTATTTTGCCTTTCTATACTCATGAGTAAAAGTAGGATCATAAAGTTTCGAAAACTCATACTCATCCCCTAAAAATTCTCCGACCAATATCTGCGCAGTTTTTGTTATGTCAGCTTCTTTAACACGTTCTGAAATGGTTTCAAGCGTGCCTAAAACTACCTTTTGATCTGGCCATGACGCTCTTTGTACAACTGCCACTGGCGTTGTTTTAGGATAATGTATCACCAATTCTTCAACGACATCTTCTATTTTTTGAACCGATAAGAAAATGGCCATCGACGCTTGATGAGAAGCTAAGAGTCTTAACTTTTCTTTTTCAGGGACTGGCGTACGCCCTTCCATTCTTGTACAAATTACAGTTTGAGATATACTTGGAAGTGTAAATTCTTTTTTGATCGCTGCAGCTGAAGCAACAAAAGAACTCACACCTGGAATCACTTCATATGTAATATTTTCTTTATCCAATAAGTCCATTTGTTCTCTGTGTGCGCCATAGATACTCGGATCACCTGTATGAACTCTTGCAATCATCTTATTGTTTTTAACACCTTCAATCATGACATCTATGACTTCATCTAAAGACATGCCTGCACTGTTATATATCTCAGCACCCTCTTTATGATCTTCTATAACGGCTTTGGGTACCAAAGAACCTGCATAAATAATGATATCTGCTTGTTTTACCAATCTCTGTCCTTTAACGGTGATCAATTCTGGATCTCCCGGTCCTGCGCCTATGAAATAAACATTACTCACGGAAACCTCCTTTTTTTATAATCATGGTTGATAAATAAGGTAATTTCATACCTTCTAATTCATCAATGTTTCTAATCAGATTAGAAGACTCAGTACCAACTCTTGAGATCAACATGAACTTATCTTCTAAATTATGGCTTTTTAAGGCATTTATGATGGTTTCTGTATCATTTGATGGCTTCATTAAAACAATATTCTCATTGTCTTCTATGGCTCTTATCAAATGTTCACTGTCGTTTTTTCTAACTGGAATAACTTTTAATGATTCTTCCCAAACCATTAAAGGTTCTTTGATTTCACTAGCTACAGCACAAAATGATGTGATGCCAGGTACAATTTCTAAGTCCATCACCTCTTTATCAATATAAGGCAGTGTATAAATAAAAGTACTGTAAACCGTTGGATCTCCTAAAGTGATAAATCCACAGGTTTTACCTTCTGATAAGTAGTCGGAAATCAATTGTCCGTTTCTATGCCAATGATTTTCTAAATCTTCTGTATCATAGTGCATTGGGAAAACCAAATTTTCAATTTTAACTTGATCGTTTTCAAGATTAGGTTTTACTATTTCAAAAGCAAAACTATCGCTACCTTCTTTTTTTATTGGACATAACAACACATCCACTGAGTTGATCAAACGTTTTGCTTTTAGTGTTAAGTATTCTGGATCACCTGGTCCAACACCAATACCATATAATTTTGTCTTCATTATTTAGCTCCTGTAATTATATTGATGGGATTTTGTCCCATCATCATTGTGACATTACCAACCATTTTTGATTTTGCAATATTGACTGATACCACTTCAATATCTTTGTATTTAAATGCTTTAAGTTGTTCCACTGCTTTTGTTGTATTTTCTAAAGTAATGGTATTGATGACAATTTTCTCTACTTGATATCTCTCAATTGCGGTAAAGATTTCTTGCATTCTACCTCCAGAGCCACCGATAATGATTTTATTGATATCAGCATCTGGCAAATCTTCCGGTGCAAACCCGTCTATAATCTGTAGATTGGAAACACCAAACTTTTCTTGGTTCAAATGTAACAGTTTTACAGCAGAAGGATTTCTTTCAATCGCATATACTTGCCCTTCAATAACTCTTGCACATTCTATACTTATAGAACCCGTGCCTGCACCAATATCTAGCACTGTATCATGATTATCTAAATTTAATTTCGAGATCGTAATCACACGTACTTCTTCTTTTGTCATTGGTACATCACCTCTAATAAACTCACTGTCTTTTATTCCAAAGGTATGTTTAATCAAATTTAATCACCACCACGCATAATGAACTATACGCCCCTTCTATATCTTCAGAAGTATGTATTCTTGTAATTTTTTCAGTGCTATAACTTAAATTTTCACCGATAAAAAGAGTGGCTGACAAATCTAGCTTTCTAAGTTTATCCATCAACTCTTTTGGTCCTTGTTTATGATCTGTTAATAAACCCATGATATTATAGTTTCTAAACACCTCATCTTCAATGGCTCTACCGTGAACACTACCGATATATGCATTGTGATATGACATATTTAACTTGGAAAACAAATACTGCAATGAACTAATGCCTGGATAAGTCTCTAATTCATCTTCAGCAAAATGTTCTTTTAACATTTCAAGAAAACTGTAAAATCCAGTATCTCCTGATACCAAAACAGCGGTTTGTTTTAAATGATAATTTGACTTGATATCCTCTATGGTTTCTAATAAAGGGATTCTTATCTGTACTTTATCACCCTTTATGTCATACATTTCCAGATGACGTTTACCACCATAAACTCTCTCAGCTAGTAATAATTTATGTTTTGCGATTGGTAACATATAGTCAGGATGACCTGGCCCTAAACCAATAACCCATATTTTATTCACTGAGCACCTCCAAATAATCATTAGCACATTTTGTTTTAGAAAGTAAACCTTGATCTAAAGAAAACAAAATGACTTCTACTTTTAAACCTTCAAACACAAAACCTTCAAGCCTACTTTGAATGGACTCGACGATAAGATCAAATACTTCAGATAAGCCTTCATCTACAATATAATTCACAGCTTCTTCAGTTGTATTACAGGTTAGAACATAAGACAACTGGTCATGTGTTGCATGAATTCTTACCAGATGTGACACTAAAATATCCATCCTGGCATCAGAAACACGACTATGCGTATGAAAGATGCCCCCTGCAACTTTTATAAGTTTGCCGATATGACCAATAAATAGTATCTTTTTCTTCTTAGCTTCAACCGCTCGTTCAAACATATAACCTACAAAATTACTGATTTTAAGGATTTTGTTTTCTGAAACACCAAACTCCATACAATAATCACGACCATAATTTCCAGGGGTTAAAACCATCATGTCATCTGATATCTGATTGAGTTCTAATCTTAAACTGTCCTTAAAAGCTTCTTCACTCATGGGTTCAACAATACCAGTCGTTCCAATAATTGAAATACCGCCCAAAATACCAAGTTTAGGATTAAATGTTTTCTTTGCAATTTCTACACCTTCCGGTACCGAAATCTCAATCTCCAAACCTTCTTCATACCCATATTGTCTACAGAGTTCTTGAACAGATTCAATAATCATCTTTCTAGGTACTGGATTAATCGCAGGTTCACCAACTGCTACACTCAAACCTTTTTTAGTGACCTGACCCACACCAATCCCACCTATGAGTTTTAGATCAGATGTTGTTTTAGATACTTTTGCATGAATCAAAATACCATTGGTTATATCAGGATCATCGCCACTGTCTTTTTTAATAGCGCAGGCAACAGACTCTTTAGCTTCAATCTCCAACACCTCTAAATTCAATAACCAGCCTTTTGGCGTCATTAATTCTACAGAAGTAATTTGTTTACCAGACAGAAGCATATGGGTTGCAGCCTTTGCTGCTGCAGCAGCGCACGATCCAGTGGTATAACCGTATCTAAGCGTTTTACCATTTTTATAAATGTTTTTTATCATATCATTTTTAGGAGTGCATTGATGATAGCAACTGCAACTGTACTGCCACCCTTTCTACCATTGACTCTGATATAAGGTACACCCATCTCACTTAATAATTCTTTTGATTCATCTGCTCCTACAAAACCAACCGGCACACCAATAATCAATTCTGGTTTTGGATAACCGTTTTCAATCAATTCTTTTAATTGAAAAATGGCTGTTGGGGCATTACCGATTGCAAATATTTTTATAGAAGGATCAAGCGATGCCTTTTTAATACCTGCCATAGATCTTGTGATGCTTTCTTTTTCTGCCATTTCATACACGTCTTCATCATGTACAAAATTTAAGATCTTTACACCCAGTGATTCTAATTTGCGTCTTCTGACACCGGTCATAATCATTGATGTATCTGCATAGATATTTTTACCTTCTAATAAAACACGTTTTCCAACTTCAATGGCATCTTTTGATATCTCTGTGATACTGCCGTATTCAAAATCTGCTGTTGTATGGATGACACGTTTTATGATCATCAACTCTTCTTCTGAATAATGCTTTAATAAGTCATATCCTTCTTCACCAATAATTTCAAAACTTTTTTCTTCAATGCGTTCTGGATTCTTAATATATGACATGGTTACTCCCCTCATACAATTCTTGACGTCTTCTATTTAGATAATTGGTTTTACCAATCTTTCTTGCTTCAACTTGTTTTTTGTCTATATCTACTACTCTTATTGTTTCATCATCACCAAAATAACTCATAATAACTTGTCCTTTAGGATTGATGACCATCATACCTCCGGTATAAGTCATGCCTTTTAGTGTCCCTGTTAAATTAATGGCGATGACATAAACACCGTTATCATACGCTCTTGCCGGTAAATACTTTTGCCAGAGAGTTTCTCGTAAGCCACATGGACTTGGAGATGCAAATGGCATTAATAAACAGTCAGCACCTCTTAAAGCATATGTTTGAGCGATATCTGGAATATGACTTTCAATACATGTACACGTTCCAAAATTCATAAATCCTGTTTGAAAGACATTCAAGTTATCACCAGCATTAAAGAGCTTTTTTTCCCTAAGACCTAAATGAGTTTTATGATAAACCTGTATGGTATGGTGAATATAGAGATAACTGTTATAATAGCCATCCGTTAGTTTTAATGCAGCGCCTACAAACAAATGAATGTCATTTTTACTACAATAAGCTTTTAGCGTTAACACTCTATCATCCTCTAGATCAATGGTGTTTAACTCAGATGGATCTGAGGTATAACCTGTTAAAGCATTCTCTCCTAATGCAAAATAAGTAACCTCTTTTTTTGTTTCTATGAATTTAATTATTTTTTCGATATTCTTTGAAATATCAAATGTATTATTGATTTGAATCAATCCTATTTTCATATTTTCTCCAAAATAAAGTTCTTAGATACATACTATATTGTTTTAAAAGTTATATCAGTAGATTCATCACTGACTTTAAGTACTGAGTTTTAGACAACAAAAAAAACTGACTCCAAAAAGAATCAGCAATGATATTATATTCAAAAAAACATACAGTTTACCTATGGCTTCTCACCGAAGCTGATTACATATTAAGGCAGGTTTCCTGGCTTTTAGATCATCTTACTCTCTAGTCTTCCCAAAGTATAAATACTTCAGTGACATTTAGATTTCATCCCTAAATACAGTAGCGGTGGCTGCTGAGGTGTTTAACCTCATTCCCTATTACCCTGACGGCACCTTAATCGCATATTTTTTAATTACCATGTGAAGTATAGCATAGCTAGTAATAACTAACAATACCTTTATGACTTTTTTTTCACAATTTGTGGTTTCTTGATTAATTTCCCAAATGTAGTAGAAACAATAATAGCACTTGCGATCACTGCAGCAACCATTAATGTTTCAAACCCTACACGTAATGCTTCATCATAATTATTCTCAATAATACTTAACATTGCAAAATACAAACCGTAACCTGGTACCAAAGGAATAATCCCTGGTACAACAAAAACAGTTGCCGGCATTTTTCTTATTTTGGCAAAGGTTTCAGCTAAGATGCCTACTACCAATGCACCAATAAATGATGAAAAGAATATTGAAACACCTACCGATTGTAACAGTTGATACATTAACCATCCCAGTCCGCCTGCATAACCTGCAAATAAAACTTGTTTTCTAGGTATATTAAACAGAACTGCAAATCCTATTGTTGCAAAAAAAGCATAAACAAAATCTAACATTATACACTCCCTGTCATTAAAACTTTTAAGTGTAGTATAACACCAACACCTAAAGCAATGGCTACTGCTATAAGTACAGCCTCTGTTAATTTAGAAATCCCTGAAACAAAATCTCCTGAAATAGAATCTCTAAAAGCATTGGTAATAGCAACACCAGGTACCAGTGGCATCAACGACCCAATTACAATATTTGAAAGTGATAAATTCGGATCTATTGATGAAAATAAACCAATCAATATAAATGCGACCAATGTATTCACCATACCACCGATTGCATTTCTAACAAATGCGCCTGCATGTTTTGAAAGTCTATTAACGACTGTAACCACAATAAAAGAGGTGATAAAAGCGATGATTGCTTCTAAAAAACTACCTCTAAATGCTAGTGTGAAAAATCCACCTGCTACACCACCAAAAGTACTGACAATCCATGGCTTAAAATGTGGCGTGTGTTTGATTTCTTCTAATTCAAGAAAGGCATCATCAACACTCATATCTGAATTGACAAATTTTCTTGAAAAACTATTAATCTTTGCTATGATTTCTAAATCAATTGTCATTGATTTTGTTCGTATCACATAAGGATAATAATCATCGTTGTATTGGCAAGAAAGAAAGATGCCTGTTGGGATTGTAAAGTTTTCTACTACGAGTCCTCTACTACAACATATCCTTTGAATTGTATCCTCTACTCTAGACGTTTCTGCACCATTTTCTAACATGATGCGCCCTGCTAAAATAGCGACTTCTAGAGTTTTTTTAATAATCTGTTTTTCCATTGTTCACCTCTATGACTAGTTTATAGCATGACGTGAAAAAAAGAAAGTAAAATTACTTTCTTTCCACTGTATATCCTTTATCTTCTAAATATTTAATCACACTATCATCACCTAAATAATGAGCCAAACCAACCACTACAAAATAGGTTTGATCGGTTTGTAAATATCCCTCTATTTTCTCTGCCATGCCAACATTTCTATTGATTAATATGGCTTCTTCCACTTCATCATCTGAAGTCATTTCATTATCCGTATTAAACAAATACTCTGTCATCAGTTGTTCGTCACCTGTTAAATAGGTTTCATAAAGTTCTCTAAAATCTTCTATCGATTCCTCTGTTGTGCCTAAAGACGATAAGAATATTGATTCCTGTTGTTCATCAGTAAAGCCATTCATCATATCTATCTGGAACAACATGCCTTCTAGTTCTTCAACGTCTTTATCCATTTTCTTAGCTTGATCTAAGAAATACATATCCACACCTTCAGTACCAGAATACTCAGATTTCATCAGTTGCATAGACATTAAGTTTGAACCAACAACCCAGACTCTAAACTTTTCAAATAACTTGGGTTTTAAATTAATTTCTGAACAAATCATTTCAAACTTTTCAATACCTTCTTCACTCAAATGATTGTAAACCGTATCTTCACCTTCATACATTAAAGATGGCGCAAGAGCTTGTATGGCTTTCATATCAGATACATCAGCCTCTACCCCTAATACATCTGAAACTTCAAATGCTTTTTCTACTGTTTCATGAAATGGGTATAATGATTCGTCTGCCATATGTATAGAACCAAACAGATAAACTGTTGCCTCTTCATTTTTAACTTCCCAAAGGAATCCTTTGTTATCTCCATATACTACAGTTTCTTCAATTATTTCAGTGGCTTCATCAACAGTGCTTTCTTCATTAACGGCTTGTTCATTATTTATTGATTCATTTTGAACAACCTCGTTTGTGTTTTGATTCACATCATTTGAACATCCGATGACAGATGATAAAATGATCAGTATCATACTTATTATTAATATTCTTTTCTTCATAGTCTCCTACCTTTCCTAAACAGAATAACAATTAAAGAAACTTAATTCAAATTCTAAGATTTAAGT